>JAGVON010000063.1 GCA_020052735.1 archaeon
ACTGCGTGCCAGGCTGGAGAAGGCGGCCGGGGGCACGCACGTGATGCTGCGCAGGGAGTTCTTCTTCTCGCACCGGGACCTGGACCTGGTGCTGGACGACTATGAAAGGGGGAAGGGCTTCTATCTGTACACCGGGAGGAAGCCGGGCGGCCAGATGCACATCGGGCACCTCATCCCGATGATTTTCACTAAATGGCTGCAGGACAGGTTCAAGGTGAATTTGTACATAGAGATTACGGACGACGAGAATTTCCTGCACAAGAAGGACGTGGGCTGGGAGGAGACCGGGAAATGGGCCGGGGAGAACATCGCGGAAATAGCGGCGGTGGGCTTTGACCCGGACCGCACTTTCATCTACAGGGACAGCGAGTACATGGGCAACACTTACCCCATGCTGCTGAAGATAGCGAAGAAGGTCACGTATTCCACGGTGAAGGCGGTGTTCGGATTTACCAATGAAACAAACATAGGGATGGGCATGTACCCGGCGTGCCAGATGCTCCCGACCTTCTTTGAGAAGAGGAGGTGCCTCATCCCGGCGGCGATAGACCAGGACCCGTACTGGAGGATACAGCGGGACATCGCCGAGGGGCTGGGATACCACAAGGCGGCGCAGATACATTCCAAATTCCTCTCCCCGCTGCAGGGGGCGCAGGGGAAGATGAGCTCAAGCGTGAAGGAGAGCGGCATATGGCTGGACGACGACGAAAAGACGGTGAGGGGCAAGATAATGAAATATGCGTTCTCGGGCGGGCGCTCAACGCTTGAGGAGCACAGGAAGCTGGGGGCGGACCTCTCGGTGGACGTGCCGTTCCAGTGGCTCAGCGTGCTGTTTGAGCCGGATGATGGGGAATTAAAAAGAATCGCCGGGGAATATGGTAGCGGGAGGATGCTCACCGGAGAGGTGAAGGAACTCCTCGCGCGCAAAATCAATGAATTCCTCGCGGAGCACCGCGCACGGAAGGAGAAGGCGGATGTGAAGAGATATACGCACACTGGGAAACTCGCCCAGGAGATGTGGAAGAGGAAATATGTTTGAAGTGATTATTATGGAACGCAGGGGCGGATATAGCGGTGGAAAGGGCGGGCGGCCGGGCGGCTTCAGCAGCAGGCCCAGCGGTTTCGGCGACAGGAGGGGCGGGTTCGGCGGGCGCCCAAGCGGGGGGAAGGGCGGCGGAAGCGACCCCGAGATGGACAGGCGGTTGAGGTTCCTCAAGAAGGCGAGGGAAAGGACCTCTGCGGCGCTGCGCAGCAGGGACGTGATGCTGGCGCAGGTCTCGCGCACGGTTGAGGAATTGGAAAGCGTCTCCAACCTCATGGCCGAGAAGCTGGAGGAGATGTATTCCCTTTATTTCCCGGAGCTCAGGACGACGGAGATGCGCAGCTATATCGCGGTTGTGCTGAACCTTGACAAGGAGAACCCGGACCCTTCATCCATTTCCAGGTTCGTGGGGCAGGGGAAGGCGGAGGACATCTGCGCAAGGGCGAAGGCGAGCACCGGCGGCGAGCTGAAGACGAAGGACGTGGAGAAGATACGCGAATTGGCGCGCGGGATTGAGGGGGTTTATGCGCTCATGGAATCGTATGAGGAATACATGAACGAGCTCGCGAAGGAGGTCTGCCCGAACATAGACCACCTTGTGGGCGGGAAGCTCTCAGGCAAGCTGGTTTCCCTTGCGGGAAGCCTGAACAAGCTTTCGCTGATGCCGGCGAGCACGATACAGGTGCTGGGCGCGGAGAAGGCGCTCTTCAAGCATTTGAAGAACAAGAAGGGCGTCCCGCCGCCCAAGCACGGCGTGCTTTTCCAGTACCCCGCGATTTCCCAGTCCCCGAAAAGGGTGAGGGGGAAAATTGCACGGGCGCTCGCTGCGAAGCTTTCAATCGCTGCGAAGGCGGATTCCCAGACGAAGAGGTTCATAGCTCCGATGCTCAAGGAGAACCTTGAAAGGAGGATAAAAGAGGTACTGGCCGCGAAGGGGAAGAATGAGAATCCTGGCCGTTTCTGATTTGCACGGCGATGAAGCCGCGCTCGGGAAGGTAGTCTCCCGGGCGAAGGATTACGATTACGTGCTGGCAGCTGGGGATGTGGGCGGCGGCGAGAGCTTCGCCGGGGAGCTTGCCGCGCCAGGAAACGTGTTTGTTGTCCCTGGGAACGGGGATGCAGACTTTTTGGATAAGGTTTTCAAGGGCAGGTTTGTGCACGGGAGGAGGGTGGAATTGGAGGAAGGGCTCAACCTCGTTGGGTTTGGGTTCAGCCCGCCGACGCCATTCCATACGCCGCTTGAGTTTCCCGAGGATAAATTGTACGGGTGGATGGAGGGCTTGCCGATAGATAAGGATACCATTTTCCTCACGCATGCGCCGCCTTATGGAACCCTTGACGAGGTGCGCGGGGGGCATGCGGGAAGCACGGCGGTGAGGAGGGTCGTGGGGGAAAGGAAGCCCTTCCTGAGCGTGTGCGGGCACATACACGACAAGGAAGGGGTTGGGAAAGTTGGGGATACGCCCGTGCTGAAGGTGGGGGCCGCGAAGCTGGGAAGGTGCGGCACGATTGAGGTTAAAAAGGGTAAGCTGGAATTGGGGAATATGGAACTGTGATTCCATGAGGATACGGAGGGCGGGCTTCTCCGAGGGGCTCGCGTCGCTTGTAAGGGGGCTTTTTCCGAAGTCCGAGCCGCTTTTTACCGAGAAAGACGTCTATTTTGTGGCAGAGGAGGGCGGCACGGTTGTGGGCTTCGTGCATCTCATCCTGGGGGAGGGGAGAATACTGTTGCAGGGGATAGGGGTGCTGCCGGAGTGGAGGGAGCGCGGGGTGGGCGGAAGGCTGCTGGATGCAGCGGTGCGCTTCTGCGACAGGAGGGGGGCGGACATATTCCTGAAGGTGAAGCCGGCTAACCCTGCGCTTAACTTATACCACAAGAAGGGGTTTACGCTGAAGAAGATAAAGGATGTGTATGTGCTGGAGAGGAAAAGGATGAACTGATGGGGGATCAGAGATTTGAACTCTGATAACCAGCTCCCAAAGCTGGCAGCATGCCAGGTTAGCTCAATCCCCCTGGGGTTATAACTAATTCTATGGG
>JAGVON010000016.1 GCA_020052735.1 archaeon
GGTCCAGGGCGACGACTTCGGGCTGTTCGGCTACACGCTGAAGCTCAGCGGCGGCAGCGACACGAGCGGCATACCGATGAGGCGAGACATCTCCGGCTCAAGGAAGATGAAAGTCCTCCTCTCCGGAGGGCAGGGCTTCAACCCCACCCGCAGGGGCATGAGGAAGAAGAAGATGGTGCGCGGCAACCTTTTCGGCGCGGACAACGCGCAGGTGAACGCTACCATAGAGACATACGGCCAGGCAGTCCTCGACGAACTGTTCAAGAAGGAGGAAAAGAAGTGACCGGCTCCCCGCAGGCGGTAGTCAACATCGGCCTCCTGGGCCACGTTGACCACGGGAAGACCAGCCTCACCAAGGCGCTCACCGGCAAATGGACCGACACCCACAGCGAGGAGGTGAAGCGCGGGATTTCCATCCGCCTCGGCTACGCGGACACCACCATCTATTCCTGCCCGAAATGCAGCCTCCACACCCTGAAGGGCGAGTGCCCCAAATGCGGCGGGAAAGCCGAACTGAAGAGGCGCGTCTCCTTCCTTGATGCCCCGGGCCACGAGACCCTTATGACCATAGTGCTTTCCGCCTCCAGCATAATGGACGGCGCGCTTTTGCTCATAGCGGCGAACGAGCCGTGCCCGCAGCCGCAGACCGCGGAGCACCTCATGATTCTGAACATCGCCGGCATCAAGAACGTCGTTGTGGTGCAGACCAAGATAGACCTCGTCACAAAAGAGCAGGCGAAGGCACACTACGAATCCATCAGGAATTTCCTAAAGGGCTCGGTTGCGGAGAACGCACCCATAGTCCCGGTGGTTTCCAATTACGGCATAAACGTTGATGCGGTCGCGGACGCGATAGAGCGCACAATCCCAACGCCGCACAGGGATTCTTCATTGCCACCCATAATGTTCATCTCACGCTCATTTGACATCAACAAGCCAGGGACCCCCATCCCGAACCTCAAAGGCGGGGTGGTGGGCGGCTCCCTGGTCCAGGGCTCCATAAAGAAGGGCGACACCGTCCTCATACGCCCGGGGCTGGAGACCACCAAGAAAGGGATGAAGGAGGTGCAGGTGAAGGTGGAGAGCCTCATGTCCGAGGGAGGCCCGCTTGAATCCGCGGCCCCCGGCGGCCTCGTCGCGGTGGGCACTTCATTAGACCCGAACGTTACTAAGGCGGATTCGCTCGTCGGATGCCTCCTGGGGAAGCCCGGCGCGCTTCCGGAAGCAAAGGCCGAGATTACTTTTGACCACCACCTCATCCAGAGGGAGGGCTTTGACAACCCGCCGCTCAAGATGGGCGAGCCCCTGGTCATAAATGTGGGCACCGCGACCGGCATAGGCGTGATTGCCGCGATAAAGAAGGGGCAGGTTCTCGCGAAGCTCAAGAAGCCGGTGTGCGTCGTGAAGGGCTCCACGGTTGCGATGAGCAGGCGCGTGGGCCAGAGATGGCGGCTAGCCGGATGGGGCAAGTCCCTCTGACTATAACCCCCGAATTTACTAATCCGAGCAGAAATACAATTTCTCTATATTTTCATTATAGACTACTAATCGGTAGATGCAGTTCCTTCCATTTGCATCCCATCCAATCTCCAAATTCTCCAGCCCCATCTCCCTTCCCAGCGCAGCAGTATCCACTGCGCCCAATTCCCCGCCGTCAATCAGATTCGGCCTGTAGCTCGCAGAAAACCCGAAGCCCCCGCTCTTCTCCACCCCGGCGTATTCCACCACGTAATCCGAAACCGCCAGCAATCTCCCCTCTTTCGTAAGGAGATTTATGTCTGATTCCGCCTTGTGCTCCGCAAGCGCGGAAAAGAGGAGGATGTTGCTCAGCATGAGTATGACCGGGATGGTTGCGAAAAGCAAATCAAACGTCGCCACCGCCTTTAGGCATCTGGCGCGCGCCACCCCAGTCATACAGGCTCGCCCTCCACTCCCCCACATCCCGCAATTATCATCCCGGACGATTCCCCCACACTAACCCTCTCCCCGGAAACCCTGTGTGCAAGCGGAAGGTCCGCACTCACCCTCCCCGCCCAGCATCCCGCGCCCATCGCCGAAGATGATTCCTCCGCAAGAACCCTGTCCGCAGCCGCATCCTGCGCCCCCCTTTCCCCGGACTCCAGCACCCTCACCCCTGCAACAATCACTCCCACCAGCACGAGGAATGCGGCGAACGCAAGCAGGAATTCGGCCGCAACCTGCCCTTTCCGGTTTCCCGTTTTCAGTTTCGGCATCGCTGTTGCGATGTCTGGCAGAATCCCCCGGGATTCCGCCATCCGGTTTCCAGCCCCGGTCATCTTATTACCTCGCCCACCGGGAAAACCGAAACCCCCGCCACATCATATTTTGATGAGTAAACTGAAATCCCTACCACGCCGCTGAGGATTGGGTTCGGCGGCTCCGGCCCCTTCAGCAGGATGGAGTCCTCCAGCCCAGTTCCATAAGGCGCAACCTGCGTTATCTGTATGAAGGATGAGCACATGGGGCTCGCGATGGATTGGCACGTTGCGCACGCTTGCACCCTCCCGGCATCCCTCATCTTTTTTGGAAGCGCGTCCAGCTCAGCCGAAGTGGTATATCCGCACCACACCTGCACCTCGTAATCCTCATCCCACAAATCCGCGCCGAGCTGCGCCAGCGATGCATACGCCGCTTCCCTAATCACCGCCTCCCTTTCCTGCGGCACCCGCATTTCCGGGGGCACCGCCAAATCGTACGCATCCGCACCGGCACGCATCCCGTAGGAAGCCGCCTGCACTATATTCTCTTTAACATTTCTCTCTATGTGCTCCGTCCTCATGACGCTTATCGCCTTCTCGTTGGAATAGGAATGCGGCTCGGCGAGCAGCGCGGCAGCGGCAACGAACAGCCCCAGCGCGGCGAGCACAATCAGGAAAGAAATATAGCCCCTCACTGAACCTCCAAGGCTCGGAAGCCTCGGCATTTCAAGCCGAGATGGAGAGCCGAGGCTTCCTCTAAAGGCAGCAGGAATGCATCTGCCCTTGGCAAAGGACGAAGCCACGGCCTTTAGGCCTTGGAGGTTCACAATAGAATTCCTGCAAATGGGATAAAATACCTATCGTGCATCCCTAACCCGATGAGGCTGCGCCAGATAGACGCCTTCCGCGGGTTTGCGATAGTGCTGATGGCCTTCTTCACGCTATACGCATTGCTCAGCGAGGGGCCGGACTTCCTGCTGCACAACCAGCCGGATTCCCTGCACGCCGGCGATTTCGTGCTCCCGCTATTCCTGTTCGCAAGCGGCATGTCCCTCTTCTTCTTCGCCCAAAAGAGGAAGAGCAACATCAGGGATTATGCACTGGATTCAATTGAAAGGTTCGGCAAGCTCGTGCTCATATCCTTTTTCCTGATGCTGCTCGTAGGAAATGCGCCATTCACAATGGACGAGGTCATGCTCATCGCCCTCCTCTCGCTCCCGGCCTTAATCCTCGCCCTGCTCCCGGAACTCTTCACCTATGCCGGCATCCTCCTCCCGCCCACGCTCTACCTATTCCTCCTCTCCACAAACTCGCTCCCGGATTTCAATGCCGCATACCTGGGTGGCTACCCTGCCGCAATCTTCTACCTGCCCGTCATGCTTTTCGGCTTCCTTGCAGGCAGGGCGGTTTCGGAAAAGAAGAGCATCCTGCCTCTAATCGCTTCCATGCTCCTCCTTTCCGTCCTCCTGCTCACGCTCGTCCCGCCTTACAAGATGGAGGCGTCCCCCTCCTTCATGGCGCTCGCCTCCCTCTTATCCATCATCCTTTACGCCTGCATAGAGCGCATAATCCGCATACCATCTATCCAGCCGGTTTCCGCCCTCTTTTTTGAGTACCTAGGGAGGAACCCGATAAGGTATTGGGTATTGATGTTCCTCCTCTTAGTAATCCCTGTAAGGATCTATACTCTCTTTGGCGGGCAGCCCACCGCCGGGCTTGCCCCCGCGCAGGCAGTATTGGTGGTCATCGCCTTTTCCATGCTCCTGTTCATGGTTTCAAAACTGATGGATAAGGGTATTGGTTTCGTAGAAAGGGTGTCCAAAAAAACTAAAACATAAGATGGCGGGAGCGAAAAGCCCCCGCCGTTTGCAATACTCAACTGTATGTGCCGGTGAAGCTTGAGCCGCCACATCCACTGAGGGATCCGCCCATCATCGCCTGCAGCACAGGCGGGACGAGCACCAAGATTATGATGCCGATGACGGCACCGATAATCATTGAGGTTGCCCAGACCGAGGCCCTTGCCCTGGTCTCCGCACCCATGACCTGACCCGCCGCATATACGACGGCTGCAAGCACAATGAGCACAAATATGACCGCGCCAAGCACCGCATTAACGGTGTCTTTGAGCGTGCAAATGCCCGATGCTATGTTGCCCCCCGCGGTGCTAGCAAATCCAACACTTGAAAGGACCAACACAACCAGCATCAGCCCACTAACCATCTTTGTCAAATCCATTTTCTGACCTCCTTGCTTCTCTATAGTTCCTAGTAATGTTTTTAATAACATGTGTGCCGGAAGACGCATATGTTCCGCAAGATAATCCTTGCCCTTTTCACAATAACCATAATATCCAAATTCATATACCTCGGGGCGATGCCCTTCTCTTTCGACGAAACATTATACACGGAAATGATTGCGGAAGAGGGGGAACACCCGTCCTTCCTGCCCACTTGGTTCGGCTACCCCGCCCCGTGGAAGCCCGGTTTGTTCTTTTTTGCGTCCTCCCTGTTCCTCCCGATAACCTCCGCCATTTTCAGTTCCCCGGAATATGCCTACCGCATCCCCGTAATGATATTCGGCCTCCTCAATGCCGCGCTCCTATACCTAATAGTGAAGCGTTTCTCCGGAGAAGGCACCGCCCTCGCCGCCTCCCTGTTATTCTATTCCGCCCTCCCCGCCTTCAATGTAGAGGGCCGCTTGCTTATGGAAACATTCATGCTCTCCACGATCCTCACATCCCTGTATTTCTATACGCGGGAAAAATACAGCCCCACATCCAGTTTCGCATTGGGCGGCGTATTCGCATTCCTATCAGCCATCACCAAATCCATAATAGCCATCATAATCCCCATCCTGGCCATTGCATACATGTTCCAGTTTGACCGCAAGAACCTCAAAAGCCCCGCATTCCTCATGTCCCTGCTCGCGGTCCCCGCCGGCCTTGTGCTTTTCTGGCTCTCGCTCTCCGGGCTCGGCCTGTCCGAAAGCATATTCCTGACCGACACGGGCAAGATGTTTGTATATGACTATTCCAGCGAGCTCCTCTTCAACATAATATATGGGTTCTTTATCATCGCATTGCTCACCCTTCCCGTCCTCGCAGCCTCCCTCATCTCTTTTGCATCCAGGTGGAAGGAAAACCTGATGTTCTCCACATGGATGCTCCTGCTTTTCCTCCTACTTCTGCTCGGGCAGAGGCCCTGGTATTACTATTATGCGATGCCGCCCGTCGCCTTTTTCTCCGCCTTGCTGCTGGTCCCCTCTGGGAAGAAGCTGGACGCGTTCGCCGCCCTCATCCTAGCCATGGTGGTAGCGGTTTCCTGCTCCGTGGCCCTTTTTGCCGAATGGAACCCAAGCGACCAGCCCTTCTTTGCGGAGGGGAAGGAAATCGGGCTCATGCTCTCCGGGAAGGAGAATGTCCTTTTCATCGGGCAGTACCAGGCCAACACAATCTCAATTTCCTACAAGGCGATTGGGGAACGCAAGGGCCATGGCAATCCGCTGGACTTCGGCTGGATACTCTTTGACTACAAAAAGAACAACCTCACAACCTCCTCTGCGCAGGATTTCGTGCAGGACTACTGGAGAAACGATTACGATATTGAAGAAAACAGCTTCGCTGGCATCTTCTGGCAGGAAAAGATATTCAGGAAGAATACGAGCATAACGGAATTTGATTATGTAGTCGTATCTCCGTCTTTTAGGAACCTTATGCTCCCGGGCTATTCCGTATATTACGCTGGAAATTATTCCACGGTTTATCGGAGGGATGGTTAGATGGAATTCGGGAAACTGACGGCAATCCTCCCCACGCTAAATGAAGAGGAGAACATCTCCCAGCTGCTTGATTTCCTGATAGCCAATTACCCAGGCATAAACATAACCATAGTTGACGATTCCAGCGCTGATGCAACTGTAAGGATTGCAAAATCAAAAAACTACGCCAACTTGAAAATCCTGGAGAGAACAGGCACGCGCGGCCTCACCACAAGCATAATTGACGGCATAAACGCCGCAGGCACGGAATTCTTCATCGTGATGGATTCCGACTTCCAGCACCCACCGGAAAAAATCCCGGAAATCTTACGGGCGCTGGATGCCGGGGCTGACTTGGTTGTGATGCGCAGGACTGAAGTCAGGGATTGGCCCGCGCATAGAAAGATTATCTCGCTAGGCGCCGAGTTTCTCGCGAACCTGCGCCTTTCCATAAGTGGCAGCCCCAAGGTCTCCGACGTAATGTCCGGCTATTTCGGCGCAAGGCGCGATTGGGCGCTGAGGAGCATCTCCTCCAACCCAAAAAGGTTCGAGCCGCAGGGCTACAAGTTCCTTTTTGACCTTTTGAAAGGGGTGAAAAAAAGCAGCATAAAAGTCGGAGAGATTGCCTATGTCTTCAACGGAAGGATGAGGGGAAAATCAAAGATTGGCCTTCCGCACATATTTCGCTTTTTCCGTTCCCTCTTTTCCTGAAAGCCCGCGCGCCACATAAGCGATCATTCCAGCAAGGATAAGATTCTTCACCGTAAGCACGGCTATCGCGGCAGGCTCCATCGCAATAAGCGCCCCCCATCCGAACGGGAACACCGCCATTGTGAAAATTGAGAGTGCTACGCACGCCGGATAGAGCATCTTGTATTTCCCATTCCACATGAGCGGAACAGCAAAAACAAGGGGCCAAAGCATGAACTGGGTGGAGCTTATCTTGGCCGCAAAAACTCCCGCTGCCATCACAAGGAACGAATATTCCCACAGGCGCTCCCCCCTTTTCGTATCAAGCCAGAAAAGTGCCACCATCGCGATTACGGCAATAATCTGCAGTGCAGAAGCCGCGAAGGCGAGGAACGCAAGCGTTTCAGGCAGAACTATGTTCATTGATCCAGTGCTGTATTCAATGCTTATGCCGAGCGGATTGAACGCATTGATGATGAACAACACATTCGCATAGATGCTCTCTATCTCAATTCCCCTCTTCGCCTGGTAGGCGAGCGAATTGAGGGTGGCGTCCGAGCCGAAGAACAGGAGCAACCCCAGCACCGCTGCCATCGCTACCCTCCACGCATTCTTTTTCCCGTCTCTCATCTCAATTATGAAAAAGAGCGGGAGCAGGAATGCGGGGAAAATCTTAACAAAAGCAGAGAATATCACAAGCACCCATCCAGCCATCCGGTTCCCCTTCTGGAAAAGGTAAACCCCAAGCAGCGCCAGCGCTATCGCGACAATCTCTATCCTTAGTACCACCAGATAGATCAGGAAAGAGAATATTATGGATATTTCCACAAGCCTTTCCGCCCGGTGCATCTTGCTGAAAACCCAGAAAACAATCAGGAAGAACGCGAGTGAGATCGCTTGGATGATGTATGAGAACACATATCCGTCCGGGGAGAACGCCCTTGCCAGCGAGAAATACGCAAGCGCCCCGACAGGGTATGCGAGCGCGCCGCCCTCCGGGTTCTCGCCGAGGTAATAGAAGTTTATGTCAGAATAGGGGTTGTAGGCATAAACGAACTGCGGCATGAACAGCGATACGGAAAAGCACCAGAAAACGATTGCAAGCACAACTGCTAGCGCAGTCCTCCTTTCTTCGGCAAGGCCCGGTCTATTTCCGTGGCTCATTTTCCCGTGCACCCTTCATCTTCAGCCGGACCAAATCAAGGAACATCCGCGGCACATAAATTGCCGAGAAGGTCCCCTGCGCCCCGCCTGTTTTTGGCTCTATTCGGTATTCCTCTATCCTGCCGCCGTTGTCCATGACCCTTTTCAGCAGCTCCACGTCAAACGCGAAGCCGGAAATCAGGAAAGGGGAATCGCCCGCAAGCTTTCTGGGGAAGACCTTGCATCCGCACTGAGTATCGGAGACGCCAAGCGCAAATAATGCCCTCGTGATGAGGTTGAAAACCGCCGATAGAACCCGCCGGGAATCCTTCCTCTTGCCGATTTCCCTGGACGCAATAATGCAATTCCCCGTTTCTTCGCATCTTTTGATTATGCCGTCCAGCTCTTCTGCGGAAACAGGGCCGTCCGCATCCATGAACCCCACAATTTCAGCATCTGAGGCGAGAATCCCTTTCCAGACCGCCCCCCCTTTCCCCAGCCTCTTTGCGCTCCGGACAACTTTCAGGTTGATTCCCCTTTTTGCGAATTCCGTTTTCGCAATCTCTTCAGTCCTGTCGTTGCCGTCAACAACAAGCACTATCTCCGCACCGCGGGCTTTTTCTGAAGAGGATATGATTTCCGCAACGCCCGCTATCCGCCTTTCTTCGTTGTATGCCGGCACCACGATTGCAAGCCCGCCCATCCAATCAGCACGCGCCCTGCACGTCCAGCTGCGAGCCGCCGAACGCCTGCATTATTTGCGGCACCAGCACGAAGATGAGTATCCCTATGACCGCGCCGATTATCATCGCCGTCGCCCAAACGGTCGCGCGGGAGCGCGTCTCCGCCCCGAACACCTGCCCCGCGGCATACACGACCGCCGCCATTATGATTAGAGCGAATATCACGGATGCCATTATCGCCTTCGCGGTGTCCGCGAGCATGCACACCCCCTCCTTCAGGGAATTGCCGTCGCTGAAATCGGACTGGGCGGCGAGAATGCCGATGAACATCGCAAGCAATGCAAACCTAATGGCTGTATTAGACATAACTATTACCCATATCTATTCCAGCACTAAATCTTTTTAACCCATTCCGCAGCATTCAACCCGTGCAGGAACGGACAAAGGCGATAATACAGATATTATTCGGGCTCGCAATCGCAGCCGCAGTAATACTCCTAAATGATAAGATAGCCGCACTGGGAAACTACGGATACGTGGGCGTCTTCATAATCTCCGCCCTCTCCTCCGCAACCCTATTCATCCCCGCGCCGGGATGGGCGGTCGTCATCGCGATGTCCACAATCCTCAATCCGGTTTATGTGGGATTAGTGGCGGGCATCGGCTCCGCATTTGGCGAGCTCACCGGCTATATGGTGGGGGACGGCGCATTGGATATCGCGGGAAGGAAGAAATACGAGAAATTCCTCACCCTCATAAAGAAGAACGACGCAATAGCAATCCTTGTTTTCTCCTTCCTCCCGAACCCCTTCTTTGACATCGCGGGAATTGCAGCCGGAGCCGCGAAGGTCCCGGTCTGGAGGTACATGCTCTTCTGCGCGGTCGGGAGGAGCCTGCGCTATGTCCTGCTCGCGTGGCTCACCGTGCAATTCTTCCCATGATTCTGTTTGCTATATTTATAATTATAAATATAACAACCAACAACTGGCAACATTCTACCTCGTGAACTACTAATGAATACTAATTGTTGTCAAATTAGTAGATAGATTTATAAATAGAACCTGAAATACTAATAACTACTAATGAATGTAAAATTAGTAGGTTATACGAGGTGGATACATGAGAATTCCTGAAAAGCCGCCAAGTGACGAAGAGATGCATGACCTCTTCATGAAAGAGAGGGATATTGATACATTAAACAAACTCAAACCGTTTATGAATATAATTAATGCAGACTACATGCACTGGGACGAATTGCAGGTCGACAACAGGTTTAAGGGGTTGGACCTCAAGCTGCTATGGAGTTATGTAAAATTGTTCCGGGAATTCAATGTGCGGCCCATCAAACTCAACGGCTACACATTGCTTTATGTGCAGACGCCGGTTATCGAGAAGATGCTTCACGACTTGGATATGCGGGTTGGAGGCAAACTTGATTTGGAAGCCAGAATACCCGGCCCAGACCTGCAAAAAAAATATCTGGTCAATTCTTTGATGGAAGAGGCAATTGCATCCAGCCAATTGGAGGGCGCAGTTACTACGAGGGTGGTTGCAAAGAAGATGCTAAGGGAAAATAGAAAGCCGCGCAGCAATTCTGAGCAAATGATACTGAACAATTACATCACCATGATGTACATCAAAGACCATACCGAGCAAAACCAAAAATTGACATTAGATTCTATCAGGGAAATCCACAAAAAAATTACTAAGGACACTTTTGAGGAACAAGGCCATGAGGGAACATTCCGAACAGACAACGAAGTTAAGGTCTATGCGAGGCCAGAAAATCAACTTATCTACGAGCCACCGGACTACAAAAGCATCGAACCGCTGTTGGAACAGCTTTGCAATTTTGTGAATAGCGGTGATTCCGATAGTTATTACCTTCATCCTTTCGTCAAGGCGATAGCGCTTCATTACATGATAGGATGCATACACCCGTTCTATGACGGCAACGGACGTACAGCCAGAGCGCTGTTCTACTGGTATCTCATAGCACAAAAATACAGCTTTCTGGAATATGTTGCTGTATCCACGGCAATCAAAAACGCACCTGCCCAGTATGCAAGGGCTTACCTTTATTCTGAAACAGACAACAACGACATTACTTATTTTGTAAAGTTTAACCTAAAACAGCTGGATATCGCAGTAAAATCATTCGAGAATTATGTCAATAAAACCAAGGCAGAGAACAAGAAGATTCTCGATACGATCCGGCATAATCCGGATTTGAATTTCCGCCAGGCGGATATACTCATCAGCATGAGCAAAAACGAGGCTCCGATAACCATCGCCGAAGTGCAGGAACGCTATCACATAACCTACCAAACCGCCCGAACTGACCTTTTGGACTTGGCAAAACAGGGCTATCTGCAAACATTCTCTAAAGGAAAACGATTTATGTTCATGCTTGATAAAAGTAAAATGCCTTGGTGATGGTGCAGCTGGCAGTACAGGAAATCAAAAATAGCATTCTTCCAGCGTCAGTCCATCACCGGCTTCTTTCCGTACAGGGGAAATGAGTCGCTTATCACTTCCAGGTAGAAAGCCCTGTTCTTCCTGCTCGTCTCCTTCCATTCCCCTATCGTGAGCTTCTTGAGGCTTGTCTCCCTTCTTAAATTTTCCCCAAGCTCCGTGCCGGTGATGCCGCACTCCGCGGCGATTAC
>JAGVON010000031.1 GCA_020052735.1 archaeon
CATGAGGTTCGTTTCTCCCAACTGTTCGGATTTGTACGCGCCGAACATAGAGATGAAGCAGTTCCCGGACGGGGACGACTACGTGCGCCTCATTGATTTGAAGGCGGACGGGCCGGTGTTCCTGCTGCATCGCCTCTATCCAGACCAGGATAAGTCGCTGATGCAGGCGGTGCTCATGCTCAAGACGCTCAAGGAGAAGGGCTATCGGACTGCTCTCGTGACGCCCTACCTTCCTTACTCCAGGCAGGACAAAATCTTCAAGGAGGGCGAGGCGAAGAGCGCGGAATACGTGTGCGAACTGCTCAAATGGGCGGGCGCGGACCGCCTTATCACATTTGACTGCCACTTTATGAAGAAAGTGGGCGAGGCGGAGTACGGCGGATTGAAGATTGCAAGCCTCTCCATGGGCGCGGAGCTCATAGAGAAGGCGAAGGAGAAGTTCGGGGACGGGTTTGAGGTGGTCAGCCCGGACCTTGGCGCCAGCTACCTTGTGGAGAGGAGCGGCGGCAAGAGCATGGAGAAGGCCCGCGGGGAATATGTGAAGGGCGGGGAAGCATACAGGAAAATAGAAGGGATGAAGGCGGACTTTGAGGTGAAGGGAAGGGACGTCCTCATCCTGGACGACATGATTTCAACCGGTTCCACAATGATAAGGGCGGCGGAAACCCTGAAAAGGAAAGGGGCGAGGAGGATTGCGTTCGCCGCGACGCACGGGTTTTTCCTGAAGGATTCGCTCCAGAAGCTGGGGGCGCTTGGGGATGTTTTTGCATCGGATTCGGTACCGTCCCCGGTCTCTGAAGTTTCCATAAAGAGAAAAATTGAATCTCTTGTGGGAGTATAAACATGAAAATAGCTTATTTTACTGACACGTACCTTCCGAATGTGGACGGGGTGGTGACCTGCCTCCTCGCATACAGGGCGGAATTGGAGAAGAGGGGGCACGAGGTGTACATATTCACCCCCGGCAGCAAGAGGGACAAGGCCGAGAACAAGGACAAGAAGGTGTATTATTTCACTTCGGCGTCGTTCAAGCCCTATCCGGATTATAGGATCTCATTGTTCCCGTTCCTTTCAGCAGTAAAATTAGCCAAGGAAATAAAGCCTGATTTAATCCACTCGCACGGGATTGCGACCACGGGATTGGCGGCCATTCAGTGCGCGAGCAAGCTGAAGGTTCCCGCCATCGCCTCGTTCCATACGATGGCGCCGGAGGCGACGCACTACCTCACCAAGAACGAGGGGATGCAGAAATTCCTTGAGGACGTCGCCTGGAAATACCTGAAATGGTATTATGCGTCCTTTGAGCCGGTGCTGGCTCCGAGCAACTACACCGCGGACATACTCAAGGCGCACGGGATAGGGAACGTGCAGGTGCTGCCCTCCGGGATAGATTCAAAGGCGTTCGCAAAGGCGGACGGGGAGGCGGTGAGGAAGAAGCACGGGCTGGGCAGGAAGAAGGTAATACTGCATGCGGGGAGGATGGTGATGGAGAAGAACCTTGACCTCCTCATAGACGAGGCGCAGTCCATAATCAACAAGCAGCCGAACGCGAGGTTCGTGCTGGTGGGCAAGGGGCCGGCGGAAGAGTATTACAGGGGGAGGGTGCAGGCGAAGGGGCTGGGCGACTATTTCATATTCGCGGGGTTCGTGGACAGGAAGGAGCTGCCGGAGTATTATGCGGCGGCGGATGTTTTCGCGTTCCCATCAAAGTTTGACACGCAGGGGCTGGTGGTGCTGGAGGCGATGGCTTCTGGCACTCCTGCAGTCGTGCCCAAGAAATCCGCTTCGGCTGAGCTCATAGAGGAGGGGAAGACGGGGTATTCGTTCGCAGAGCCGGTGGACTTCAGGGAGAAGGTGCTGCTCGCGATGGAAAGGAAGGAGGAGATGGGGAAGGCGGCAAGGGATGCGGCGAAGAAGTATGACAAGGAGATAATGGTGGGGCGGCTGGAGGAGCTCTATAAGGCAAAGGTGGAGGCGAACGGCAGGAAGGGAGCCGCAAAGAACGGGAAGGATGGAAAGGAGAAGAAATAGCTGATTGTACGCACTATAATTTCATGTCCTTTATCATCTGCTGCAGGCTGCCAAGAGTCCTGACCTGCACGGAACCGGAATCTATTTCCAGTTTAAGCCGCGTCGCGGCATCAAGCCCTGAGGAGAGGAATTCGTTCAGCTCCTCCACCTCCCCGTCGTCCTCCGCAAGGATTATGTTCAGCCCGTTGTGGAGGGCGCCGAGCACCTTCCCGACCACCTGCGGCCCGTCGTAGAAATGCACGAACATGTCCTGGCCGAGGATTGTGATTTTGGAGTCGTACTCCTTGCTGGAGCCGGGCTGCGTAAAGGGTGTCGCCTCGTTTATGCAGATGTCGCGCAGGCTGCGGAACATGGAGAGGGATTTGGCGCTCTGCCCGGAATCCTGCTCCCAGGCCGACTTGGAGTAGTAGCCCGCCTCCTTCCTGAGGAGGCCGATGCCCACCATCTGGTCCAGGAGGTACTCAAGGTTGTAGTCGCTTATGAAGAGGGGCTTCCCTTCGTGGTTTATGTCCCTGAACGCCCCTTTTATCTCTGCTAGCTTTAGCGGGGTGTTCTTCCACTTGTATTTCTGGTTCACCTTGTCAAAGAGCCCGAGCATGGTATCCTTGCTGAGGGAGACCTTCTCCGTGCTCTGGGGCGGGAAATCCGGGATGTCAAGGCGCATGATGGGCGCCTCCCCTGCCCTGAAGAATATGCCGAAGCCGAGGACGAGGAGCGCTATCGCGACCGCGCCCAGTATCTGCGGCTGCAGGAAGAAGGGCGTGGGCGAGACCTTGTCTATGTAATATGCCGGATGGAAATTGCCGATGGTGAAGTTGAAGGTGTTCCTCCCCTCTGGGAGCGGGCCGTAGCCGGATTGCTTCGGGCTTATGGTCACGGAGCTGGAGTCCCGGGCGTCGTAGCTCCCGTACTGGCCCCCGCCGACCTTCACGTTTATGGAGGGCGCGGCCATGGGCGTCCCGTCTCCTATAAGGGTGAATATGTAAACGTCTGAAACAGTGTTTATTGAAGTGGGCACCATCTGGGGCCTCCTGACGCGCAGGTAGGAGCGCGCGTACTCGTTGCCCTCCTGGTCAACCGCGCTGAGGATGTAGTCGCCGGGCGCGAGCACGAACGAGTGCTGGAGGGTGAGGTCGGAATTCAGGCCCGCCCTGGAGCCGCCCGCGCTGAAGCGGTCCACCTCTCCGGAGATGTTGGTTATGGAGATGAAGATGAACTTCTCGCCGCCCGCGCTCTCGCGCAGGCTTATGAAGAGGTCGGTGCTGGAGGGCGCGATGCTGCCCGGCATTATGCTGTATCCCCGCATGAATATCTCGCCGCGGGTGCTCTTCACCGCCTCAAAGGCGTCGTAGAAGCCGATGCCGTAGGCTGCGTCGCGGCCATATACCTTCACGTATGCGGAGTCGCCATCAAAGCGGGGGGTGAATATCTCCGCGGTGTCGCTGCCCGTGAGCGGTACGGTGGCGGAGGCCTGGGCCCTGGGGGTTAGCCAGGAGGTGCGGACGAATATCGTGGAGGCGTCGGATGCCGCGTCCGCGGCCGATGCCCAGCCGCCGTCAAGCGTCTGGGGCGCGAAGATTATGTAGCCGGACTTGTATGCGGCGGCGCTGTACGAGCCTCCGAAAGAGTATGCGGTGTCAAGCCCGGAGGCGGAATACAGCCCGTTCCTTAGCTTGAAGGGGGCCTCGGAGGACACGGGCGTGGCTGCGAAGGTTATCCTGAGGCGGGTGGGGAGCTGGGGCGCGGGCACGACCGCGCCGCTTTCAGAGAGCATGCGCGAGAAGTCCTGCCCCACGTAAAGGATTATGACGCCCCTATCCATCAGCCGGTAGAGCATAGGGTTGTCCCCCGAAAGGAGCTCCTCGGGCATGTAGCCGCTCGGGATTATGAGGAAGGAGCCGCTGCCCAGCTTGTTCAGCTCGTCCATGGATATCTCATTGACGCCCACCCCGTATTCCGAGAGGGAAGAGGTGAGGGAAGAAAGGAAAATGGAGTAGGTTTCCGCCTGGAAGCGGTTGCTGCGGAGGACGAAAACGGCGTTTGGGACAGGGGAGCCGTAGGCTGCGGCGTTTATTGTAATGTTGCTGAGGCCCGCGGACTCCATCTGAACCACGGAATATGCGGTGCGGTACGGGTGGCGGAAATTCTCGGCGTCGCTCATGGTTATTATGTCGGAGTCAACGACGCGGGCGGAGAGGGACGCCTCCTGGATGTCGGTGGTCCACCTCTGCTCCGGGAGCGAGATTGTCTGGGCGAAGAGGAGCGCGGCCGCCCCTAAAATGAGGACGAGCCCGATGAGGCCGGCCATGCGGAAGAGTGCCTTGCCCTTCACCTGGAAAAGGGGCTGCGGTTCCTTCTTCTCCTCCGCGGGCATCCCCCTTTTCTTTTCCGGGATGGGGGGTGCGGCGGGCTTTTTCCCGAGCGCGGCGAGGATCTTTTCCTTCATCTGCTCGCCGATGGGCATCTCCTTCTTCCGGTACTTGCGCTCAAACGTGTAGCGCTTCTTCATCGAAAGCCGGTAATGGCCGCCGGGGCCGGGGTCAGCATCCATTCATTGCACCAGTTCCAGGAATCCTCCCTTTACCAATTCGTCAAGGAGCTGCTCGACGCGCGCCTCTGGCACGCGGTGGAAGCGGGCGAACTCCGAGACGTTCATGTCCCCGCTGTGGTCAACCACCCATTCCTGCAGCTTGGTCTTGAGCGCGCTGTCGGACATGCCCTGCAGCTTCTCCATGCTCAGCTTCAGCTCGTCGTTCTCGTTCTTCATGTCGTAGTTCTCCCGGTTGAGGGTGCCTACCTGCTTCTTCAGGAGCGCGTAGTTCCTGCGCAGCGTGTCCACCTCCCTTTTCAGGGTGTCGTAGGTGGAGTAGAGCTGCTTGTAATCGTTCGTCGCGAAGTCGTCTATCTCCTTCACCGTCTGCTCCAGGAGCTGGAGGAGGAGCTTCGGGTCCACCTCGTAATATTCGCCGACTAGGGTGAAGAGGTTGAGGAGGTAGCGGAGCATGTCCATCCTCCTGCGCGTGGGCGAGACGGACGGGGGGATCGTATAGACCACCTCAACATGGTCCTTGTCAAACTTGACCACGGAAAAGGAATAGGGGTTCTTGTTTATGTCGCGGCTCTCAACGTATGCGGCGCTGACGGAGGATTTTTCCTTCGCCACGCGGAGGAAGGAGATGGTGCGGAGCGCTGAGGCGATGTCCTCCGGCCTGCCGGTCATCTTGCCCTCCATGCGGAGGCCGTCAACCTTGGGGGCGGATGCTGGCTCGGGCATTTCAGGCACCCCCTTTCTTCGCGCCCGTTTCCAGGGCAGGCACATAATTCAACAGGGAGAGGGCGAAAACCGCGGCGGCCAGCAGCAGCGCGAACACTATGACCATGGGGTTGAACTCCGCGCCC
This sequence comes from archaeon, assembly GCA_020052735.1. Taxonomy (GTDB): domain Archaea; phylum Micrarchaeota; class Micrarchaeia; order Anstonellales; family Bilamarchaeaceae; genus CAIXOA01. Next base: position 5,431 of record JAGVON010000031.1, read on the forward strand.
GCGAGCAGCGGGAACACGGGGAGCCCTATGGCGATGAGTACCGCGGCGGTCGCGTAGAGGACGAGGTTGCGCTCAAACCTCTTCCTCTTCTCCGCATAAGCGGCGAGGTGGGTGTGGCAGACGACCAGCTCGTTGCCCTTGAGGATGCCCATCTTCCTCTTCATCTCGCGGATGAACCTTATCACGACGTCATTCTTTATCGGCGTCCCTTCCGGGACCTCCTTTTCGCATATCCAGCATACCCTTGCCATGCGCTCACCCCTCCAGCGAAACCTGCGTTATCTCCGCGTCGCTCACGCCCGCCTTCCTCTTGTCCGCCTTCGTGAAGATGTTGATGATGGTCGTGTCCTCTATGCCTATCTCCTTCATGAAGTTTGTCACGTTGGGGCGCGCGATGCCGAACCTCTCCAGCATTATTATGAAGGATACCACGTCCAGGTGGCGGTTGTGCTGCTCAAACAGCCGAACCACCTCCTCTATGCGGTCCTCGCTGAGCCCGAACTCCAGCAGCCTCTTCTTCAAATCCTCCTTATGGAACGGAACTGACCTTGCCACATCAATCGCCTCCTTTTGCTCCTGGGTTAGGGCGCCCTCAAGCTCCAGGAAAAGCTCCCTCGCCGGCTCCTCGCCCTCTATCTTGTCCACCAGGAAGGTGGACGGGTACGGCGCTGCGGTGGAAAAAGCCATGTTCACCGCGCACTGCCCGACGCCGAAGCGGGATATCTCCTCCCGCATGAAATTGCTGAAGTTGAGGGAGCCCTGGAGGTAGTCCAGG
>JAGVON010000014.1 GCA_020052735.1 archaeon
AGGGTGCGGGACCAGCTTTCTTCTTCCACAAATAATTACTACTTGGGGAAATTGGACAAGGAAACCAGGGCGCTGGGTTTCAAGACGGACTTGGAGGGCGCATTTTCCAAATGGGCGAGGGCGGAATTGGGCGAGGCTTCGGCCGACGGCCCGTTGCAGGGAGGCGGTATCGGAAGAGGGCCGAAGGGCGAAAGGGAGAAATTGGTTTCGCAGCATGGCTTCTATTCCATTTTGGAAAAGCTGGAAGGGAAGCCGGAAGAATTAGTAGATATGTTTTCCGAGCTGGGCTTCCAGTTCGTGGAGCGCACGGGGAGGAAGAGCCACGCGCTGAGGTTCGCGAAATTTTTGGAAAAATGGAACGAGAAGGACCGGAGGGAGACGGTAAGGATTTTGAGGAAGACGATGCGCGGGTATGTATTATCCAAGAAATTCCTGGACCCGAGCGTATCCACTTCCAAATTGAATGAAACTCATGCATCCATACTCATGAGCGGGACGCTCCTTCCGTTGGAAATGCATAGGGATGTGCTGGGGCTGGACGCGGGAAGGACAATGCTGAAAAGTTATCCATCCCCTTTTCCTGAGAAGAACAGGATGAACATTCTTTTGGATGGATTTACGACGAGATATTCCAAAAGGAGCACGGACGAGTACCTGAGGATGGCGAGGATGATTGACAGGATTGCCGCGGAGACGCCGGGAGGGGCGGCTGTATTTTTTCCATCCTATAATGTATTGCAGGGGGTGGTTCCCCTGATGAAAAGCGAAAGGATGCTCGTGCAAAAAGGGAAGATGAAACCGTCGGAAGTGGGGGCGATGCTGAGGGATTTCACGAAGGGCGGGGTGCTGTGCGCGGTGCAGGGAGGGAGCGCTGCGGAGGGAGTGGACTACTGCAACGGCGAAATCAAATGCGCGGTCGTTGTGGGCGTGGCGCTTGAGGAGATGAGCATGGAAGTTGAGGCGCTAATAGAGTATTATGACGAGAAGTTCGGGCGGGGGTGGGATTACGGATACCTTTATCCCGGAGTGATCAGGGCGGTGCAGGCCGCGGGAAGGGCGATAAGGAAAGATGAGGACCGGGCAATAGTGGTGTATATGGATGAGAGGTTCAGGTGGAAGAATTACCGGACGCTGCTGCCGGACGAAAGGTATGCGGTGGCGGAAGACCCCATCCCTTATATGAAGAAATTCTGGGAAGAAAAATAGAAACTAGTTGGTGCGCACTGCAAATATGGCGCATGCCGCGAGCAGGATGAACGCCGTGGAGCAGCATGTGGGCGCAGGTTCCGGGGTTGGGCCGGGCCCTGGGGACGGGCCGGGGGTGGGCCCTGGTTGCGGCTCAGGTTCTGGCGCAGGGGCTGAAGAGAATGGGCTCCCGGCGCCTTCACTGTTTGCCGTGGCCGTGTATCCATTGCCAACGGAAACCGGGCTTCCGCCTTCTGCGAGGAGGGTTGCGCTGCCTTGCGTGACCGAAAGATAAACTACGTCGCGGAGAAGGGTTTCCCTAATTTCATATTCACTTTCTGCGGAGGTGGATTTTGCTTCTATGAGCGTGCCGCTCATGTTGAAGAAAATGGAGTCATGGCTTCCGTCCGCGCTCCGCTCATATACGGACATTACAGGTTCCCCTCCGGGGATAGAAGCGGGGTTCGGCATCCCCACGGTAAGAGGTGCGAGCACGAAGATGAAATCGCCTCCGCCGTTTATGGTCCCGCGTACAGATGAGTGCTCGGAGCTTGCTAGCGCCCCGCCAAGCACTATATCATTCATGTCGCAGGGCTGGCCGTTGCAATAGACCACGGATTTTAGCGTCTGGAGCCGGGAAAGGGTGATGGAACTGACTCCCCCTTCGGGAAGGTTCCGCTCAACCGTGACCGCGCCGTCCTCGGATGTGGCGATTATGTCGCCGGGCTCAATCGGCATGCCCGGGGTGAGGAGCATCCTGGGCGGCTGCCCGCCCTTCTTTATCCACACGGTGCCGGTCATGGAGGTTACGTGCATCGTGAACCTTTCCTTGAGCGTCTCCCAATAATTGAGGGGCGCCATGCAGGCGCAGTCCGGGTAGGGTATCCACATCTGGTAGGATGAGCATTGCGTGGGCTCGCATCCGGGCTGCGGCTGCGGTGTTTCCGCCTCGGGGCATGCGGCGAGGCACTGGTCAAGTGACAATTGGTTGTTCATCTGCGCGCTCTCAAGGCAGCAGGACTGGAATGCCCCGTCGTCAACCGGGGATTCGTAGCACATGCTCCAGCACGGGTCCGGGCCTTCAACCCCTTCCCTGGACCAGCAGTTTGTTTCCATATATCCACAATAGTATGAGGCGGAATCGTATTTGGACTGCTCTATGCCCTGCCAATAGGTATAATCCGCCTGGCAGGATGCGGCGCATTCGGGTTCGGCAGCCGCGGATACGAATGGAAAAAGGAGAACGAGCGCCAGCAAAATTATGATTAGTTTCATGCAATCACGATTTAGTAAAAATATAAATAACCATTGGTGAAACATGCGCATGCGACAATTGATTTTGCTATTATTGATGCTCTCTGGCGTTTCCCTCTCTTTCGCCTTATGCGAGGGCGAGGTCAACATGAGCCTCCCCGCGGTGAGCGAGGGGAGCGGGCTCCTTGTGGAGATAACCATGAGGAGCATCCCCGGAACTGGGATTGAATATGTGGGCGCGAGCCCGACCGTTGGGACGAGCACGCAGGAGTCGCTTGCGGATGCGGCGTTCGTGGCGCGGGGGCTTTCAATGCGCGGGGAGGGCTGCGACCTGCTCGTGAGGGTTAGCGACGAGGACAGCCCGGGCGGGGTGGAGGGGCCTTCGGCCGGGGCCGCATTTGTGCTGATGGCGTATTCCCTGCTCACGGGAGAGGAAATGGGGCAGGATGCGACAATCACAGGCGCGATAGGGGCGGACGGGAGCGTGCTTCCGGTGGGCGGGCTCTATGAAAAGGCGCTGAGCGCCAAGATGGCGGGCGTGGGGGCGCTTGTTACCCCTGTGCAGAGCGTGGAGGAAAAGCTGATGCTGCGGGGCATAAGCGGGATAGATGTTTATGAGGTCTCAAACGCGACGGAGGCGATTGAGTTCTTCTTTTACGGGATTGTGCCGGAGGAGAGGCCCCTTGACCTGGGTGTGGAGCCGATGGGGAACATAACCCCGTACGGCGGCGAGAAAGCGCCGGGCATGGAGGGGATTGTCGCAGGGATGATAGACGCGGAGAAGGATGCCGCCGCGCAGATTGAGGGCCAGGACGTGAGGGAGTATTTTGAGGCGATGGCGGCGCAGCACGAGGAGCTGGAGCGGCTCGGGTATGAGTATGCGGCGGCGAACGGCGCGTTCCTGACGGGAATATCCGCTTCGGCAATCGCGGAGGTTGGCGAGCCGGACATAGCTGCGAAGAGGCAGGAAGTGCAGGGCTGCCTGGATTCCCTGGAGGAGCCGGACGCGACCACGGAGAATTACCAGTGGGTGATGGGCGGCGAGGCGCGCGAGATGCGGGCGAGGAGGAATTACGAGAAATATGCGGAAATTGAGCCGGAGACGAAGGATGAGGAGTACCTGCTGGTGTACCAGATGGGGTACAGCCTGGCGTGGTGCGAGGCGGCGAAGGCGATGTATGCGGTGGAAGGGGAGGGCGGCGGGGAGCCGGTGGATGGGAGGGAGCTGAGGCTGGTTGCGGAAGGCCTGCTGAATTATACGGATGATTATGGGGAGTGGGCGGAGTATGCGCAGGCGGGGCAGGAGCTTTACGATGAGGGAAAGTACGCCGGCGCGATTTACGAATTGGAGTTCGCGAAGAGCATGGTGGAGGGGGACGGGGCGCTGGAGGCGGGCGCAACGGATGAGGATTATGCGCTGATGATGCAGAACGACAGCGCGAGCGTTTGGGGAAGGGTGTTCCGGGGGCACTCGGAATACATGGAGAAGACCGGCTCGCACGAGGATGCGTACAGGATGGTTGTGTTCTCAAGGAACATGGATGCGGTTGCGGCGGAAGTTGAGGGCGGGGTGGAACCCCCTTCCGAGCCGGTGCAGCGCGGGGAGAGCCTGTGCCTGCCCGCGTTCGTGCTCCTGGGGGCATTGGGCGTCGCCCTGTACGCAGGAAGTGCTAAAAAACTAATCATGGAATAGCATGCGGCGGTCAGATGGGCAACAAGGTCTCCCCCCGCGACATAGGCGGGCTAATAGAGCTTAGGAAGAAGGTTGCGGAGCTTAGGTATAAGCGAGGCTACGCGCTGAGGAAGGGGGACCAGGCGTCTGCAAAGGAGATTTCGGACGAGATTTCCGGGGCCGAGGCGAAGATGGCCTCCCTCCTGAAAAAAACCGAAGGCATAGAGGCATACCTGCCGTTCCAGGCAAGGATAGAGGAACTGGGCGCGGAGATGGTGAAGCAGAAGGAAGAGGACGTGGATGCCGCGCTGAGGGCAAAAAGCGGGGACCTTTACAAGATGCTCGGCGAACGTGGAAAATTGCTCAGGGCGAATGTGGAAGCGAGGAATGAGATAGGGAAACTTGTGCTCATAGGGATGACGGTGGCGCCCGAGGTGAGGGCGAAGCTCGCGGAAGCGGTGAAGGCGGGCAAGGCGCCGGACATGGAGGCGGCCGCGTTCGGGCCGAATGCGGGCAAGCTGGTCGCGGCGCTCAACAGGGCGGGGCTCGGATGCAAGGTTGCGGAGGGGAAGATTGTGCCCTCCGGAGAAAAATGGGAAGAGGAGAAAGTGGTGCTCAACAATTCGCATGTGTGGATTCCGCGGCAGAGCCTGGACAAATATAGGGAGAATGAGGTGGAGATGGAGAAGGTGGGCGTGCGGCTCCAGATAAAGAACGCGGAGAAGCAGGTCAAGAATTTCAGCGATGAGGAAAAGAAGGAGTTTGAGGGGCTCCAGAGCAAGTACCTTGGCCTGATGAAGGTGAGGAAGGAAATCACCGCGGCATACGAGCAGGAGATAACTGATTTAGAGTTGCATTGAAACATAGGGGCCGTCGCGGGAATAGCCGCGCGCCATGTAATAGCGCCTTACCCCGACGCCGCTTATTATGAGGATTTTTCTTGAGGAGAATTCCTCTTTTGCAACCCTTTCCGCCTCTGCGAGGAGGAGGGAGCCGAAGCTCCTGTGCTGCGCGTTCCCCTTGCCTCCAACCACCGCCTCGGAGCCATAGACATGCAATTCGCGCACGAGCGCCGTGCGCTTCGTGATTTCCTTGAGAAAAGGATTGCGCGGGATGCGCAGGCGCAGGAAGCCCACGAGCTTGTCTCCGATTTCGTATGAGAGGAATACCTCTTTTCCGCCGCTTGCGGCGTAGTCAATGCGCTTCAATTCCACATCTTCTGGGCGGAAGTCCGTATCCTTGATTTCCCTTGCGCGGATTTCGCGGATTGGGCCCGCCGCCTTTTCCACAAGTTCACGGAGGTTGCTGTGCCTCACGCCCGCGCCTATCTGGGGCAGGGGAATGTCGCGCTGTATGCGCATAACCCGGACATATGCCGGGATGTATTTGTATGCCTCTGCGATTACCTTTGCCGCCTTTTCCGCGGAATAGGGCTCGTATTCGCCCCTTTTCCAGATTTCGTAGAGCGGTGTGTTCGGCATTACCAACGTGGGATAAATCTTGAGCATGTCCGGGCGGAAGCGCTGGTCGGAAAAGAGTTTCTTGAACATTTGGATGTCTTTCTTTTCGCTTGAGCCGGGGAGGCCGGGCATTATGTGGTAGCAGACCTTGAAGGCGGAATCCTTCAGCAGGGAGGTGGCGCGCACCACTTCCCTTACGCCGTGGCCGCGGTTTATCTTTTCATATATCCTGTCATCCGGATGCTGCACGCCCAGCTCCACCCGGGTTGCGCCATAGCCGAGCATTTCGCGTATCTCCTTCTTGCCGCAGAGGTCTGGGCGGGTTTCAATCGTGAGCCCGACCACGCGGCTTTTTGCGGTTTCATTGGCTTTTTTCGCCGCCTGCAGGGAAGGGGAGCGCCTACCGTTGAACGCATCGTATGCGGATTTGATGAAGGAGCGCCTATATGGCAATGGCATGGAAAGGAAGGAGCCGCCCATCACGATCAGTTCGCATTTTCCAATGGGGTGGCCAGTTTCGCGGTAGTGGCGGAGGCGGGTGCGCACCTGCACAGCGGGGTTGAATTTGGACTGCCTGGCGCGGAGGGCGGCGGGCTCCTCGCCTGTGTAGCTCTTGGGCGCCTTTCCGGTATAAGGGCAGTAGATGCATGACCATTTGCAGGAGCCCTCAGGGCGCACCATTATGGCCACGGGCGTGACCCCTGAGAGGGTGCGCATTGGGCGCTTGCGCAGGATGGAGAGGATTTCGCGCGTGAGCTTATCCTTGGGGAATGCGGCCAGGATTTGGGAATTGCGCAGGAATGTGCGCATGGGGAAGGAGCGCGAGGCCTCGGATTTTATCCTCTCAAGGTCCCTCCTTCCGGAAACCAGCTGGGAGATTGCGTAGTCAATGGCATCCTTCATGCCGGACCTACCCGAGGTTGGAGAGCAGGCCCGCGATGGAGTAGAGCGGGAGCTCAAATATCGGGAACAGGAGCGCCCCGTTCTGGGTTGCCCTGTAGTCCGAGAGCACGTCGGGCACCGTGTCCACGTGGATGTATGCCTCCTCCCTCACGGTCGGGGCGTTCGCGGACTGAACCTGGATTGTGGCTTCGTATTCCTCCTCCTCAAAGCCGGCAACCTCGTAAAGGATCCTCTTGCTTCCCCCTCCCGGCACATAGACCGTTTTCTCAAAGGACCATTTGGGCACCCCCACCGCCGAGATGACGAAGAGGTCGCCCGCGACGCCCTTGTTGTCAATCGTGACGTCAAAAACAGCCGGCTGGCCCAGCCCCACGCGGCGGCTCTGCGGCTCAACGCGCATGTCAACCACGTCGTTGCTTATCTCTATCCGGGCTATGATTGAAACGTTGCCAAGCCGCTCGCCGTCGCCCTCGTCCCTTATTGTTATCGGTATTTCATACATGCCCTCGCGTGCCGACGGGTTGGATGTGACAGTTATCTGGAGGGGGTTGCCATACAGCTGGCTGTTGCCGTATGCCCAGCCGGACGGGATGGAATCAATGGTCGCGAGGTCGTAGTTGCCGCCTATGCCGTGCACCCCGCCGGAATAGACCTGGTTGTGGAACACCACTGGCAGCGTCTGGCCCGGGCCCATCACCCCGATATAAACAGTGTCGCCGTTGCGGACCTCCTGCACCAGAGGGTCCAGCATCTGGACCGCAAAAACAGAAGCCACGAGCATGAGTGAAACGAGCAAAGCCCTCATGGGGCTAGTATCATCGGGTAGTGTTAAAAATTATGCGCCCGCGCCTCCCTCAATATTCAATCGCGAAATATTTGAATTCGGGCTCCGCTTTTTTGCTGAATTCAAGGATTTCTATCCTTTCCACATGGCGGAGCTTGTCCTTTATCTCTATCCTCTTAAGGAAATCGCGGTATGCCTTTTCCGTATCGCTTTCGCAGAGGATTTCCACTTTTCCGTCGTCAAGGTTTCGGACCCAGCCACGTACCCCGAGGGATTTTGCCGCCTCCTGCACAATCCAGCGGTAATTGACGCCCTGCACGTTCCCGTGCACGAGGAGGTGCGCGCGCAACAGCTACACCTCTACGGAAACCCCTGAGTCGCCTATCTCAACCGGGAAGCGCTGCATGAGGTGCTTCTTCCCCTTCATCTTCACGACCTCTATGCGCCTCTGCCTCTTGTCCTTGGTGTAGGCGTAGTCCATGCGTATCCAGCCGTCAACGAGGTTCTCTATCCCGTAAGGGGTGCGCGGGGCCTCCCCCTCGGCTGCGGGGACCTCTTCTGAAACGATTAGAGTTGTGGTCTTCCACTTGCGTATGTTCTCAATCACGCTGATGAAGCCCCTCTTCCGGTCGTCGTCCGTGGGGAAAAGGAGGGCGACCGGCATTATGGAATCAACGACCATGCGCTCCACGCCCATTGAGTCCACTATCTCGCCTATGGCGGACTTCTGGCTGACGAACTGGTCCACTTCATATGGCGGGTAATCAAGGAAGATGAGCTGCTTGGTGCTCTCAAGGTCAGCGAGGTTCCAGCCCTTGTAATCCATGTTCCTGTACGTGGATTCCTTGGTCTCCTCTATGACCACATAGAGGCCCGGCTCGCTGTATTGCTGCGCGCCCTTGACAAGGAATTGCAGCGCGAGCGTGCTCTTCCCGGAGCCGGTCGGTCCGCTGACGAGCACTATGGAGCCGGGGTTCAACCCCCCTCCGAGGAGCTTGTCCAGCCCGGGAACGCCCGTTTTTACGAGTTCGTTGCCTTTCATAATCATTCCGCCCCCTTCTTCATGAGCTTCTCGCCCATCCTCACCCTCTGCTCAAGCGTGCGCTTGTAGTTCTCGCGGTCCTCCGCTGTGGCGACCTTCTCCATTATGTATTTCTTGTAGTCGTGGGTGGTCGCGCCGAGGAACATTAGTATCTCATGCAGCTGGGATATGTCCAATAGGAATTCGGCCGGCTTCAGGATTTCTATTGAGAAGGGGCTGTATGTGGCGCATAGGCGCGCAAGGGAAATGAGGTCCTCGGTGAGCACCTTCATCTCCAGGGAAGTGGAAAACATATTGTCCTTCTCCACCGGCTCGTCTATCTCGCCCTGGGCGTATTTCACCCCGGGCTCCCTGAGGATTTTCTGGACGAAGCCAACGCCAAGCTTCTGGATCCCCTCCTTCTGGTTCCCGTGCAAATCAAAGTAGAGCAGGGTTAGGACGCCGCCGTCCTTGACCGTGCTGTCTATGATCTTGCCTATGTCCTTCTCCTGCATCAATACCACTGAATATAGAGTAAATAAAAAAGAATAAGAAAGGATGGCTAGCCCATCGCCGCGAGGCACTGCTCCCTCTCGTCACCTGTGTATGTGTTGCAGATTGCCGAGGGGTCCTGCATTATGCTGCTGAAGTCGCAGACCTCGCCGGGGGTTGCGAACTTCTCGTCCCCGAAAATGTCAGGGAAGCACTGGTACGAGACCGGGGTCTGCTCATAGTCCACGGTGGTCGTCTCAACCGTTCCCGGCTCGGACTCCACGTCCGTTTCGGTTATGTCAAAGGACAGCCAGTCGCAGCCCTCCAGGCCGGTGCCGTCCGCGCCGGAGATGGTGAAGTACATCATCTTCTTCGCGCCCACCGGCTTTATGACCTCGGTGAATTCCTGCGTCCCGCCCTCTACGACGGTCTCGCCGGTAATCATTATCTTTTCCCCGAGCACGTACATGTCAAAGGTGCCCGGAAGGTCGCCGCCGTAGGCGATTGTGCAGTGCACCGGTGCGCCCATCGCGATGAGTGCCTCCATGCTCCACTCGCCTAGGTTTATCGCGCCGCCCCCGGATTCGCCGCCTGATCCGGTTCCGCCATCGGTGCCGCCGGTTTCCGTGCCCGTGCCGCCAGCAGCTCCGGTTGCACCGGTTGCGCCCCCTGTGGAGCCCCCTGTGGAGCCGCCGGTTGTCCCGCCGGTTGCGCCAGTTCCTGCAGCCCCTCCGGTCCCTGCACCGGTTCCGCCGGTTGCAGCGCCCGCGCCTCCAGCTGCTCCTCCTGTTCCCGCCTGCGTCCCACCCGGCTGTGTGCAGCCGAAGAGGAGGATTGCCGCAAGCAATACCGCTAATATGGATTTCATCATTTACACCGTGGTTTGAATGGAAGGGAAAATATAAAAGAGGTGTACCTCAGCCAGCTACCCACGCGCCCCATGCAGGGCGGGCAGTCCCGTCGCTGCGGCGCATGCCCATGCTGTTGAATGGCTCCACGGTGTCCGGGTCGTACATGAAGCTCCAGATTGCCAGCTCCTTGTTGAGGCTGGAGGTCAGTACAAAGAAACGGCTGACAAACTCTGCCTGCTCTTCCTCGCTGCTTTCCCATCCCGCGGGGCTTGCCGCGTTGTGCCAGCCGATTTCAGTGAAGGCGATTGGCTTGTCCGTGTGGGTTGCGATTTCTGAATAGTAGTTGTCTGGTATCTCGCTTGGGCTCTTGTAAATCAGGTCTGGGTAGGTTGTAAATGCGATTAAATCGGATTTCGGGAAGCGTTCCAGCAATTGCCATTCGGAATTATCAGGATTGTTTGTGCCGCCAAAAAGGCCTCCTTGCAGTCCCTTCATCCTTTCCAGCTGGAAGACCGTGAAGATTTTCGTGTTGGGGGAAACTGCCTTTACCGCGTCGTAGGTTTCATCGTACAAGGAAACAAAAGAATCAAAATCTTCTGGGGATTTTTCGTAAAGAATGTTTACCTCTATCCCCAGGCCGAGATATTCCGGCTCGTATTTCTCTGCAAATGCGACCGCGGCATCCTTGTATGCCTGTTTATTCGCTTCGTCCAGGGGCCTTACAAGCTGGCCGGTGGATTGGGTGAAGAACTGCGCTTCTATCACCGGGACATAATCGTATTGGGAAGAGAGTGTTGTAACTACCACAGGGCCGCCGCCCTGCGTATTGGAAAGCTCGTTCCAGTCCCCTGCCCACATGACGGCATCGCCGGCTTCCTGCGCCTCTGTGAAAAAGGCTGTGAAATCTTCTGGAGAAAAGCTCCTTGGGGAAAGAGAAAATCCCTTCAGGAATTGGGGCGCGGGAGGGGTTGCGCTTGTGCCGCCGGTGCCCGTTTGCCCTCCGGATGCCGGGGGCGAAGTGGTGCCTCCGGATGGAGGCGTGCCTGTTGCTCCGCTTGTTCCTGTGCCTCCTGCCTGTTCTCCATTTGGCTGTGTGCAGCCGAAGAGCAGGATTGCGGCTAGAAAAATTGCTAATATGTATTTCATCTTTTACACCAATTACTGAATGAAATGTGAAAATATAAAAGCATTCATTTACTGCCGGGGATTCTCTTGCCGCCCAGCTCGTATTCAAGGCTGGGAGAGCACCCCATCCTAAGATGGAGTGCGGTGGATGCCTGGTTTTCCACATAAACGAAGCTGGTCATCTCCAGCCCGAGGCGCAATGCGAGGCGTTCCAACTCTCCGAACATGAGCAGGGCTATTCCCTGCCGCCTCGCGCTCTCTGCGACAACAAGCCTGTCTGAATAGAATTTCCTCCAGTCGTGCGCGGAAAACAGAACTCCGACGATTTCGCCGCGCTGTTCTGCGGCGAGATGGGCGCACGTATCAGAGTTGCACTGGTCCGCAAACCTCTTGCGGCTGTCGCGGCAATCCGGCTCGTAAAATATCTTTGCGCCATCCCAGAGGCGGAGCACGGCACCGTAATCCGAGGGGCGAAGCCTGCGCACGCTTATTTCCGGATGGGCGGAGAGAGGCCTGGACAAAGGCATCCGCGACATCACCTGGTTCTGCGTCTCTGTGCCGCGGAAGAAAAACCTGTACCCGCATTTCTCAAAAAATCCTAGTGAGGGGGAATCCTTGCCCGCAAGCAGGAATGCCAGCCCTATGTCCGAGCCGAAGATGTGCGCCTCCGCTTCTCGCAGCAGCAATGAGCCTATCCCTCTCTTCTGGAATTCTGGGCTTACCGCGAGCTGGTTTATCCAGCCGTTTCTGCCGTCGTGGGTTGCGAAGATTGTGCCAACAGCATGGCCGTCAGCCTCAGCAACGAAATATAACGAACTGGGATGCCTCAGCTGGAATGCGATGCGCTCCGGGCTATCGCTTCCTTCGGAGCGGAACTTCAAGCCGGCGTCCCCCCACATCTTAGTAATTGTATCGTAATCCTGCATCCTGAACCTGCGCAGCGAGACCGGGAAGCCGGAGGCTGTCTTTCTTGTGGCAACCAGCGCCGGGGCTAATGTGCGCATCTCTTGCATACTATTATTACGTTCAATACCTTTTTAAACACACCAATACACGGATTATAACAAGGATTAGCGGGGATGGACGGCAAAAAACAGATAGCGCTTACGCTAGAAGAATAAAACATAAGTAAATGAAAGGATAGGCGGGGGATAGGTTTTTATTACTAACACTAGTGTTATATAACAGAGGTGTTAGAGGTGCTATCATGGTGAAGTTTTCATTCGGGGCGCCGGTATCTGACGAGAATTTTTTCAACAGGGAAGAAGAACTGTCTTACCTGGAGAAGAGGCTCTTTGCGATAGCGAAAAGAAGCAGGAACGACATAGCGGTCATAGGGCCGAGGCGGGTTGGCAAATCATCGCTGGTGCTCCAGATGGCGCATCATGCCCGAAGGAAGGGGTTCAGAACTGTCTTCCTTGATTGCGAGGGGCTGGACCTTGAAAGCTTCGTGAGGGAATATGGAAATGCGCTTATGGCTGCGGAACTGGAGGGGCGGATGGATTTGCGGGTGAGGGAAGCCCTTCGTGGCGGTGCGGGTGCCGCCATAGCCACCCTCTCGGAGATTCTTGGCAGGGTGAGGGCGCTGGAGCTTTCGCCTGCGTTCGGCGAATTCCTAAAGCTTCGCATAGAGTTTGAAAAGCAGGCGATGGCTGGGGGCAGCGGGGGAAAATCTGTTCTTGAACTGCTGGATTCGACTCTGACCCTGCCATCAAAAACTGATTCGAAGTATGTGATAATATTCGATGAGTTCCAGGAAACCTCCAGCTACCGCATGGAATCTTTCCACGCGGTTTTCAGGAGGGCAATCCAATACCAGAAGAATGCTGTTTACGTGTATGCGGGAAGCTCGATAGGGATGATGGAGCAAATATTCGGCAACCCGAAAAATCCCCTTTCCGGAAACGTGGACATATTGAACGTCAGGCCGTTCTCTGAACAGACCGCAAAGGAATTCCTGGATGAAGGATTCCGCTCTTATGGGAAAAATGCAAGCGAAGACGCCCTGCGGATTTTCTGGGAAGGGACAAACGGGTTTCCGGCGTATCTTAACTGGGCGGGCTTGAGGGCTTTGGATGCCCGGGGGAAGAATGTGAAGGTAGAGGATGCGGAGAGGGTGGTAGGCGAGATGGTTTCCCCCATCAGCCCTGTGTATGCAATGGTTGAGAAGCAGCTCGCGAAGCTGGGGAGGATGAGTAGGATGGTGCTCCGAAGCATAGCGCAGGGAAACAATACGCCGCGTGGCATAGCGTCCGGCACCACAGCGAAGAATGTTTATGTATATCTGGAAAGGCTGAGAAGGTACGGGCTTATCCTGAAGGAAGGGGAGGAATACAGGATAATCGACCCGGTGATAAAGAAACTGGTTGAGAGATACTAACACAGGTGTTATATAACACTCGTGTTAAATGTGTTAGGTGCAGAGCACACACTTTCTGGTGGCTTATCGCGCCTTATTCCGTGGATTTTATGAAATGCTTGAATGGGTTGGGTGCGAATTCCTTATAGACAATAAGGGACTCGTAATCCAGAATAACGTTAGGGAAGCCCTCCTTTATCTTTCCGAAAAGTTTGTGGAATTCTATAGAATCGCGCGCGTCTATGCCGAATTGCATGTCCCATGCGCCAACCATAGAAGAAACGAAAAAGCATTCAGGAAATTCGTTGAGCGTGGAAATGAAGCGCTTCACTCCGGTCGGCTCCTGCACCAAGCGAAGGAAGACCTGGTTGTGCTGATAGCCGAGCTTTTCCCTGTTGAAATAGCTTTTTATCTGGGTGATTACGCCCTCATTTATGAGCCGCTTTATCCTGTGGTTCACGGTGTGGGGAGAAAGACCAACCCTCTTCGCTATTTCCACGGTAGGCATCCTGGCGTCTTCTATCATCTCGCTAAGGATCTTTAGGTCCTTCTGGTCGTATTTTACGACTTCCGCATGCCTCGGAACCTCATGCTTCGGCTTCTTTTCCGGCGGCTCTTCTGTGAGGCCATAAGTGCTTGGCCACCACGTGTGCCTGAGCTGGATTGTGATTTCCTTCTGCTTGATGAATTCGCCGTGCTTTTCGAAGAATGCGTTCATCATGCTGTTGAATTCGAAAATATCGCTGGCCGTGATACGGGCGATTACATCCCATCTCCCATCGCAAATGCCCAGCCACTGGCATGGCATCTTCTCCAAAATATAATCGATTATTTCTTTTTCTTTCTTGGAGGTGGTTGCAAGGAACTGGAGGTAAATCCTGTAGGTGGTGAAGCCAAGCTTATCAAAGTTAGGAATGATAAAGAACTTGGTGATGATGCCGCTTGAGAGGTATTTCTTAATCCGGTAATTCACTACTTCTTTGGAAAGGCGCACTTTCTTTCCTATCTCCGCCGCGCTCTGCCTTCCGTTTGTTTCGAGGGCAAGGAGTATTCTTCGGTCTTTTTCATCTAATTCTGCTGCATATCTAGCCATCATAATTTATCATATGTACAAAAATTATTAAAAATATGACATTTTGCTAAAATATACATAAGAAACAAATATATACCACATTTAAGCAAATATCAGCAGGCGACATGGATGGATGAACGCAAAAGAAGCGACGGGATGCTCACAAGGATTGCGCTTTCGCCAGGCAGAAAAGTGCTCGAAAGAATGAATAGAAGGTCGCTGGAGAAAGCGCACGCACGCTTAGCTGCAGGCATGGAAGAGGGGCATGTGAGGAAGCTTTATTCGCAGGTTGAACGGCTTCGTGCAGGAGAGCCGGCATTTGTGGACAGGCCCGCGGTGAAAAAGGCAGCCGTGCTTTTGTATAAGATGCTTGAACCCACTGGGCTTGGGAAGGTCGTGGGGAAGGGGCTGGCAAGCCGCTCCCAAAAAATATTCGATGTGGTGGCTCCGCATATTGCCGGGGATAGCGTATTGGACCTGGGCTGCGGGGATGGTAAGGTTGGCGAGAAGATAGCAAGAAGGCTTGGCAAAGGAGTTACGCTTTGCGATGTGGTGGATTATAACAAGACTTCCCTCCCGCTCGTGGTTTATGATGGGAGCAAGCTCCCTTTCCAGGAGAAGCAATTTGACTGCACGCTTATTTCAGCAGTGCTGCACCACAGCGATGACCCATTGAAAGTGCTTGATGAGGCGTTCAGGGTTACTGCAAAGAGGATGGTGGTGATAGAGAGCACCTACTTCAATGAAGCCCACCGGATGGCAAATGCGTTCCTTGACTGGGCTTACAATCGCATACTCAACGACCCGGAGATCAATGTGCCGTGGAATTTCCTGCGTCCTGCCGGATGGGTACATGAGTTGGAAAAGAGAGGGGGGAGAATAGTGCATATGGAGCACCTCGGGCTGGATGTGCCCATAGTCCCGGAGTGGCATGTCATGTACGTGGTGGATTTGGTTCCGTGCGGCGGGGAGAATCCGAAGGCAAACGTGCGGGATTTGGAATGGGAAGAGCGCTTCGGCTACCTGAAGAATGTGCCATTTGGGGAGAAGGAGCTAAACTGCCAAGGGTCTAAGTTCCAGATAATAAGGTTTGAGCCAGGCAGCATTCTTGGGCCGCATCATCATCTTGAGACCACGGAGATATTCTATGTGATACGGGGAAATGGAATAATCAGGATAAACGGAAAGGAGATAATGTGCGAGCCGGGCGATTTCATGCTCTGCAAGCCAGGGAACGTGCATGAAGTGATAAATGACCGGGAGGAAGAATTTGTGGTTCTGGTCTTTAAGACAAACGAGAAGGCTGGGGATATGCACTGGGATAGTTGAAATGCGAAAGAGATAGCGCTCACGCTAAAGGAAATAAAACATAAGTAAATGAAAGGATAGCAAGAATGGGGATATTGTTATATGCCTTTAGTGACTGCAGGCTGAAACCCTCGCGTTAGCTAGGGCCTTACACCTCAGTTCTATCAAACCTGTCTATTACAGGCGGCCTTTGCTTCCTAGTTTTGAGAGCCGCTTCGACCTTAGATGCTTTCAGGTCTTATCGGCGTGGAGCGTAGCTGCCCAGCAATGCATTGACACAACTGGTATACCAGAGGCTCCGAGTCCCCGTTCCTCTCGTACTCAGGGACTCTTCCTCTCAAGAAGCGACACTTCCAGAAGATACTACCGTACTGTCTCGCGACGTACTGAACCCAGCTCATGTGGGACTTTAATGGATGTACAACCCAACCCTTGGCTGCTCCTACACAGCCAGGATGTCCCAAGCCGACAGCGATGTACCAAGCCGCGAGGTCGATGTGTACTCTCGCCCGCGACGAGCCTGTTACCCCCAGGGTAGCTTGTCTGACAGATTAAAACCTCACCAATAGGTTATTAATGTTCGTTAAGCCCGGCTTTCGCCTCTGCATCCCACGCTTTTAGAGATACAGTCAGCCCTGCATTTGTCTTTAACCCTCTACATCCGATTTCTGACCGGACTGAGCAGAGCATTGGGCGCCTTTGTTTTCCTATCGAAGGCGTACCGCCCCAGCCAAACTATCCACCTGATGCTGTCCCCTTGCGGGTAAGCAATATTAGAACGATTAAGTGGTGTTTCACTTTTGCCTCAGCCGCCCCCGGAAGGACGGCTTCGACGGCTCCCACTTACACTGGGTAACCGCACCAATATCACAACAACAGGCTATAGTAAAGCTCCATGGGGTCTTCGTTTCCCTCTGGAAGTCCCCGGCATCTTCACCGGGAAGTGACTTCACCAGGTCCCAGGCAGGGACAGTGGGAGAGGCGTTACGCCATTCATGCAAGCCGCCAATTAAGCGGCGAGGTATTACGCTACCTTAAGAGGGTCAGAGTTACCCCCGCTCTTTACCAGTCCTTTTTCCCCTTGAACGGGGTGTTCGGGTGCTGGCAGTGAGCAGGCGTCGACCTCCATACTAAGCCTCTCGACTTTGCGGAGATCTGTGTTTTTGGTAAACAGTCGCTCTCCCCTGGTCTGTGCCACCTGCCTCTTCGCAGAGGCAGGCATCCCTTCTTCCGAAGTTACGGGACCATTTTGCCGAGTTCCCTTGCCTGGGTTATCCTGACACACCTGAGCCTTTTCAGCTAGGGGCACCTGTATTAGTTCTAGGTACGGGCGCGAAAGATCGGAACCGTTCCCTTTTCATGGATCCCAGGAATTAGCCGAAGATTGCTCCCATTCCAGCCTTTAATCAACTTCTCCTCATGATAAGACTCCATTGATTTATGGCTGTTAAGCAGGGTCTCCCCTGCTCGGCCTATCCCAGGATGTCAGGAACAGAACTTGCGTTGCCGCGTCTACTTCCGCGGGGCGGGAATATTAACCCGCTTCCCTTTCGTGCATTCGGAATTGCCTATGCACTTAGGATCGCCTAACCCTCAGCTGACAAACATGGCTGAGGAATCCGTGCCCTATCAGGTGTCTAGGATTCTCACCTAGATATGCTGCTACTAGCGCCAGGATATTCATACCAGATCGGTCCACGGGAGCTCACGCACCCGCTTCTACCCAACCCGGTCGCCCCCCTACTCCACAAGCTTGTGGCTTGGGTGGGGTATCGGGATCTAGCTTAGCCCCGTATATTTTCGGAATCCGCATCCTCGGCTGGTCCGCTATTACGCGTTGTTTGAAGGATGGCTGCTTCTAAGCCTACCTTCCAGCTGTCTAAGGATAGAGACGCCTTTAAGATTGACACTTAGCTAGAACTTAGGGCCCTTAACCCCACGTACGGTCGTTCCCGAAAGGGCTCACCGGCTTACCCTGTGAAACCCGACTGCCGCCTTCTACGGAGGGGATGGATTCGGAGTTTGATAGGAAAGTGACTCCTTTCGGAGCCGCTCTTTCCATTCAGTGCTCTACCCCATCACCGTCCTCCAGCGACGCTGTCCTGCGAGACATTTCGGAGGGAACCCGCTATTGCCGAGTTCGACTGGACTATCACCCCTACGCCCAGGTCACCCAAGAGGATATACCATCTGTGGTTTCGGGCCTCCACCAGCGATCAAGCTGGCTTCGCCCTGCCCGGGTGTAGATCACTCGACTTCGGGTCTGAGATGGGTGACTGAACCCCGTTTCCGAGGTCGCCCCTGGTTGCCTGCGGGCGCTCGCTTTCGCTTCAGTTTTCGCTTCGCCACACATCTCAACTCCCTGGCTCTTGCTTCGAGAAGAAAGACAAGACACTGGTTAATCCGCCTCGATCCAACCCTTACGGGAATTCACTTCGGCGGACCTGAACCCTTTCATGCCTTGCCTGCCTGTCTCCATGTAGTTTCAGGATCTTTTGACTCTCCTTCCGGAGTCCTTTTCAGCATTCACTCGCGTTACTAATTCGCTATCGGTCTAGCGCCACATGTTTAGACTTGGAGCTTGGTAGCCCCATATTCCCGCCCTCAATCCGGAGGACGGTACTCTTCTTGGATCGCTCCCCTTTGTTTCGCATACGGGACTGTCACCCGCTATGGTGCGGCTTTCCAGCCGACTTCTGCTCGCTCGGAGGATGCTCCCCGCCACATCTACCTCGTATTGCTACGAGGAATTCAGCTTGGTCTGGCCGGCGTTCAGTCACCTTACTGACCGGATCCCGATTGGTTTCTCTTCCACCCGGTACTAAGATATTTCAATTCCCGGGGTTGTTGTACGCCTCAGTTGCCCGAGGTGTACACGGCTCAATTCCAGGATCACAGGTTGCGTGCACCTACCCTGGACTTATCGCAGCTTACCGCGGAGCTTTGCGGGCACTAGCCAAGCCATCCACTACATGGATTGCAGCAATATCCACACTTTGAGTTTCCACCGGACTTTCCGGCTTTAACTCAAACTTCCTTGCTATCCTTTCGTACTCATGACGGACGGCACCCGAACGGCGGCAAGACCAGAGTAGATGAGGCCTTTTCCACCGCGACGGAACCGAAGTTCCGAAACGGGCTGTCCGGCCTTCCTTCAGAGAAGGAAAAGCCTAATGCTTTTGTCAACGCGCCATTGCCGAAGCAAGCGGGCGCTCAAAAGAGCACTCCCCCTAACGGAGGTCTACTTATAAGAGCTGAAGTGTTTATAAAGGTTTTCTTGCTCCGACGGAGA
>JAGVON010000036.1 GCA_020052735.1 archaeon
CATTCTTCCCTTCCTTCACCAATTCTATTCCTTTTGCCTGGTGCTCGTACAATTTCTTTATGCCCCTGCCCTCAAACACGCCTTTTATGAACGGCTGTAGGGGGTAGTCCGAGAAAACGGGCCTGCGCGCGGGCTCCACGCGCTCAATCGGCGAAAAATCCTCCAGCATGGGCTCATCTTAATTCGGAATCAACCGTCTTTCCCAAATCGCTTATGATTGATTCCATTGCCTTTGAGTGCCTTTCAACTATCGCTCTCGCAGTTTTCGTATTTATCCTTTCCTTGTAGAAATTGTATTCGTAAACCGCCTTTTCTATCCCCTTGCCCTCGCCAAGCCTCATCACCCAGAAGGGGAGCATCCTCGTCATGAAGCCGCGGGGAAGGAGTATGTAGAGCTTGTCCGAATCCCAGAGGACGGCGCCCTCCGGGCTCCTGTTCCGGTTTTCCTTGTCGTGGAAATGTATGGCTTCGGCGACCGCATCCGCGAACGCCCCATCCATCCCGATGGAAAGGAGGAATTCCCTCGCCTTGCAGGCGCCGGTGGTGCCGTGGTCCCCGGGCTCGGCCTTGCATATGTCGTGGAGGAAGGCAGCCGCTTCGCACACATCCACGTCCGCCTTTTCCTTCTCCGCAAGGAACACCGAGGTCCTTGCCACCATCTCCAGATGGCCGAACTGGTGGTATGCGTCGTTATTCTCCACGCATTTTTTGGAAAAGGAGATTATTTTTTCCCTTTGTTCCTTGGTGAGCATTTTCAACCTCAACAGGAAAATACGAAGCGCAGCGGCTTTTTGGAATCCAGCCGGCAGAACCCGTACCTCTCAAACTGCACAATTTCCCCATCTTTGATTGAGTGGATGGAATTTTCGCAAAGCCCCTCGTCTATGCGCATGCTGGCGGGGTTGTATTCACCGGAGGGGGTGAGAAGGTCGCCGGGCCTGAGCACCTCGCACCTCAGCCCCTGGGAAACCCATTGGATTTTCTTTCCCTTTTGTATTTCATCTCCTGCATATGATGCGGATATTTCCTTCCCTTTTTTCTCTATTTTC
Organism: archaeon; assembly: GCA_020052735.1. Taxonomy (GTDB): domain Archaea; phylum Micrarchaeota; class Micrarchaeia; order Anstonellales; family Bilamarchaeaceae; genus CAIXOA01. The sequence continues at coordinate 1,050 of JAGVON010000036.1, forward strand.
ACGTTATAGAGGTCCTTGAGGCGGATGGTTTCCCCGATTTCAAGGGATTCCGCATCCGAACCGCTTATCCATGCCTCGTCCGCGGCTTCCATTTCCCGCAGCTTCTTTTTCTTTCCCCCCTTTATCTTCATCTTCACCGGATTTGGGACGAAGAAGAAATGGGGCGCCACCGGATCCAGCATCTTCCGGTTTTCCGAGAGGAGCTTTTCCCAGGACGGCTCGCTTTCAACTTTTGAAAATCCGAAAGACAGCACAAAAGCACGGATTGCGGCAGGGAGGATTCCCCTCCTGCGCAGCGCCATAAGCGTTGGAAGGCGCGGGTCGTCCCATCCGCTAACCTTTCCATCCTTTACGAGGGGGGTAATCAACCTCTTGCTTATGGGCGCATTCTTTATGGAGAGCCGCGAGAACTCCATGAGCACGGGTTCGCGCATGTTGAATTCCTTGAGTATCGCATAATAGAGCTCATTCCTCAGTTCGTATTCCTTTGTGCGGAATGCGTGCGTCACCCCTTCTATTGAATCAAGGATGGGCGCCCCGAAATCATACGAAGGCCACACGCGGAATTTAGTGCCCTGCCTGTAATGCGGGGACTCTAGTATCCTCATGAGCGTGGGGTCCCTCATCACTGTGTTTAGGGCGGAAAGGTCGCCCTTGTACCTCACTATTGCCTCCCCTTCCCCATACTCCCCTTTTAGCATTGAATTGAACCGGGAAAGGTTTTCCTCCCCTGAAAGCCTCCTGCATGGGCAAGGCCTCGCCTGCTCCCTCCCTTTGCTCACATCCTCCGCCTTGCACGTGCATACGTATGCCTTTCCGTTCTCCATCATGGTTTTCGCATACTCGTAGAACGTGGGCATGTAATCCGAGGTGTAGGTTTCTTTTGGGAGCGGGATGCCCAGCCAGGATAAACCCTCTTTTATCGCATCCACGTATTCCATGGATTCCTTCTCTGGATTTGTGTCGTCAAAGCGGAGGAGCATTTTCCCTCCATACTGCTTCGCCACTTCATAATCAATGAATGCGGCTTTTGCGTGCCCTATATGGGGATAGCCGGATGGCTCGGGCGGGAACCTTGTTACGACCGTGCCCTGCATGGCGCCCGGAATGTCAAACCCGGACTTTTCCGCCTTCTTTTCCTCCTTCGGCAGCTTTGCCGCTTCTTTTTCCAGTTTTTCCTTGGGAAGCGCGTTTATTTCCTTGCAAACTTCCGTGATTGTTTTCATTAGGGATTTCATGTCCTTCTTGGAATCCGGGAATTCGTTTATCACTTTCCCGACTATGTTCCCGGGGTTCGCCTTCCCGTACTCGTGGGCGTTGCGGATTGCGTGCTTTCTAATGGATGAATCTAATGAGGCCATGGGGGAATTAGGGTAGGTAATTATTAAGAAACTGAGGGGAATAGAATATTATGCTGCTTCTGGTTGCCGGCATACTCCTGGGGATGCTGGCGGGGCTCATACCCGGATTGCACTCCAACACGATAGCTTCCGCACTCGTGGGCATGGGAATCTCAGGAAGCGATGCCGCCCTGCTCATCATGTCCATGTTCGGGGCGCACATGATGTTCTCGTTCGTTCCCTCCATCTTTTTGGGCATTCCTGACGATACTGTTGCCGTGTCTGTGCTTCCCGGGCAGCGGATGGCAAAGGAGGGGAGGGGGATAGATGCGCTCAGGATAATGTGCGGCTCCGCGCTCATTGCGGTCATTCTGGCGGTAGCGCTCCTGCCTCTTTCGCAGGCGCTTTATCCGGTTGTTTTCTCCTTTGTCAGCCCGTATGTTCCGCATATTCTCATATTGCTGTCGTTGGTGCTGGCGTTGCGCAGCAAGAACCCACTTATGTTCGCAGCCATTTTCATCCTCTCCGGAATCCTGGGGGGAGCCGCCCTCAAATTTGGGATGGAGGACCCTTTCCTCCCCCTCTTCAGCGGGATGTTTGCTATTGCGGCGATGCTCTTCTGGGGGAAAGGAGCGCTTCCTCAGCAGAAAGAGGGGAAATTGGATTTGGGCTTCCTTAAATTCGCCGGATTGGGGGTGATTATGGGTTGGTTCGCGGACTTGCTTCCGGGGATTGGCTCCCCTGCGCAGGTTGCGTCGTTTGCGTCCATAGCGGTGCCTTTTGCGACGCCGGCTTACCTTGCGCTCGTTTCCTCTATTGGAATGAGTGAAGCCGTATTTGCGTTCTCAACCGCAAGCACCTTGGGGAAGGCGAGGGTGGGTGCGCTCGCGCAGGCTGCGGCCCAGGTGGATATACAGGCAAACATGGTGATGCTCCTTTCCTCTTTTGTCGTGGCGGTGGCGGTTTCCGCGGTGATTATCTACCTCGCAAGGAAGTGGATTGGGCGCATTACGGAACTGGATTTTTCCATTTTGAACAAGATGCTGATCGGGTACATCATTTTGCTGACATTCCTGATAGATGGGATTCCCGGGCTAATTGTGCTTGCGCCCGCCATCGCGGTGGGGGTGGGATGCATAAAACTGGATGTGGAGAGGACCGCGGTGATGGGGGCGATAATAGTGCCAACGATAATTTTACTGTTGACCTAAAAACAGTCACACCTTTATTTTTTGCCCAGAAGCTTTCGCTGCAGCCGCGAGGGGTTCCCTGCGCGGGGACTGGAAATCCCCGTCTGTGCCCCTTCCCCTAGGCGCACGTGGAGCAGACCTGATTTTTGCGAGCGCATCCGCAGCTTCTTTTCGCACGTCGTCAGGCACGTTCATCCAGAATTCGCCGACCCTGCGCGCAATGCGGAGCAGGTTGCCCTCATCCCCTGCCTTTTCCAGAAGCTTGACGCCCGCTATGCCTTCCAATATCCGGATGGTCAAGGGTTGGGTGGTATCCTGGCTTGCCTTTACACGCTCAAGCCCGGCACCGCAACGCTCATAACCCGCCGCGTAACCCCTTACTTCGGGAATGACGTTCGGGTCTGCCTTAAGCATCCCTATTGAAGCGGTATCCCTTTTCTTGAAAAATGCCCTCACCGCACCCTTTCCCGCCGCCTCTTTCAGCTCGGGATGGAAGTCGCCGCCTGCGACCATGAGCAGTTGCTTGGTATCGCCCTGCAGTTCCAAATCCGCAGCTATCCTAAGGGAGTAAATCAGTGCCATTTTGCCCCTCACGCCCGGCAAACGAGTGGAGTAGAAAATCTTGCCATAATGCCCCTGCGCCGCCCAGATGCGGTTTATCCTGTCGGCTGCATTCTCCCGCGCCTTCTCCCGGAATTCCTGGCAGCCTGCAATCCCCTCAAGGCCCGGGATATTGCCGGTTTCAAAGCCCAGGGATATCGCCCAGTCCTGCGCAAGCTCCCTCGCCTCTTTAGGGACGGTTCGGTAGCGCCCCATGGCGAAAAGGCCATCAAAATCCCCTGCCTGCATTAGTGAAAATGCCTTCTCTTTTGCCTTTATGGTTGCGGCAAGGCCGGCTGCATCAGTAACAACGGATTTCTTTGCCCGCTTGTGGTCATAATCCGCCCTCTTCTTTTCGTCGGAGAGGGTTGCGTACGCCTCCCCAAGGTCCTTGAACCTTATCTCTGCGTCCGCCGCATGGTTCTTGTCGGGATGCAATTCCATGGCTAGCCGGCGGAATGCCTTTTTGATTTCTTCGGGCGGCGCGTCTGGAAGGACGCCCATGAATGAATAGTAATCTTTCATCTGAATCTATTAATTAGTGTCAGGAAGGGTTTATAAATGTGTTAAGAAAGGGAAATGCCCTCCTTTGGGGTGGAAAGCCGTTTCTTGCGGGTAGAAAAGATTTTATATGTGTTTATAGATATACTAGTATGGATTTAGTGCGGAAGACTTCCCCGGAAAAACCCACCCGGAGGCAGTTTATGATCAAGGTATGCAAAGCCTCAGCGTCAGCGTTCATCGGGTCGGCCCCCCTCCTGTCATGCAGAAGGGAAGCGGCCTCTCCAGGAAGCACGCTGCCAAATTCTTTTGCGGGTGGGGACCTCCGCAGGGATATGGTCCTGGCCGGAATGGGCGAAATCGGAAAGGACGGCAAACTCATGGAAATGATGGGCAGGTACAAGGATACGTTGCTTGCTACCGAAGGCATTAATTCGGAATACCTGGAGCTGGACTCTGACATGGCCAGGGAGGTTTTTGGGAAAAAGGTGGAGGACAGGCGTGACTGGCGGGAGGTAAAGGATGTGATAAAAAGGGTCTGCGAAATCACCGGTGCATCAAAAGTAGTGATAATCGGCGGAACAAGCGTTGTGCCAAGGCCGGAGATAGCGACTTCGGAAGTCGGGTGCGAAGTCCCTGGGGGCGAAGGGGACCCGTCCATAAGTTCGGAAAGCCTGTATATGGATTTTGATGGCGATTTCGTTCCTGACGAGGGTTTTTGCATCTCAAGGCTTCCTTCGCTGGGAGCAGACCCGGAGCCGATAATTGCTGCATTGCAGACTGCGATAGAGCTGCATGAAAGTGGAGGCTTGACGCTGGAAAATCCGGTCCGCGTGGGATGGTGCGAACCTGAGGAAGCAGGATGCTACCCCAGCGATGAATACTGCATGCGCCAGGATGGCTGCAGCCGGAGGGACAGGCTAATCGCCCTGCTGCCCTCTTCCGGATTGATCACATTCACCGGGCATGGAAACGCATTCAGGTTTTTTGACAATGATAGGAATATCGTTTTTGCGAATACGGATGTGGGGCTGCTTGACCTGAGGCGGATGCATCCGGTAGTTGTAGGCTACTTCAGCTGCAACACCGGCGACATACTTGAAAGACTGGGAGGGGAAAGCGGGCCTCTCGCAGTGGAATTCATGTCTGCGGGGGCATCAAACTTCATTGCGAGGACGGGCACATTCGGCATAACATGCGCAGACTCAGTAATGGGATTGCTTGGAGAGGGCAGGATGGTCGGGGATGCGCTTTTCAACTCAATAAGGGATGCGGCAAAAAGGAACTGCCTGTTTCTTGCTTCCGCCCTTACGCTGGTCTTATACGGGGATCCGACGCTCCACAAGCAGGAATAGCGAAAATAAGAAATAAAAAAATAAAAGAAAGGAAAGGGATTAGCCGAAGAGGGACGCGAGGCCTTCCGCCGCCGCTTCTTCCTTCTTCTCTGCGCTTTCCTCTTCCGTCTTCTCCTCTTTCTTCGCCGCGCCGGCTGCCGGGGCTGCCGCCGCGGGGGCCGCAGCTGCGAAGGACACGTTCTTCAAGAGATCCTCAAAGTTCACGCCCTTCACGGCATCCGCCAGCACCTTGCATTTGGCCTCATCGGCCTCGGCGCCCACGGACTTCAGGACCGAGGCGATGTGCGCCGCGGTGACTTCCTTCCCAGAGCCATGCAAGAGAAGCACGGCATGCAAATACGGGTCTATTTTAGCCATAGTCATTCACCTTATTTCTTCCCCAAGCCTTCAAGAGCCAACCCCTGCCTTGTGGCAAGGGTGAGAAGCTGCTCCATTGACTCGGTTGAGTATAATCCGCCGTTTATCCCGGCGCTCCTCCCCTGCGTGTACGCATCCACCAGCAGCATCTCTATGCTCTGGGAGGAGGGGTACTTCGCATTCACTGAGAGGTTCATCGCATCCACTAGCGAGGAAACGAATTCCGTCGCAAGCGAAGAAGCGGAGATGTCCAGCAGGTCCGGGGCGTACACGAACTCCCCGTCGTATGCGAGAAGGACGTTCATCCCGACCTCAAAGGGCCTTATGCCCAGCGTCTGGAGCGCCTTCGCCTTCTGCAGGGTTATCACTTCGCCTTTCTTCACAACCGTGGAGTCCTTGTTCACCGCGATTTTTCCGGCCTTTATCTGCACATTTACTCCCGCCGTTTTTAGTTCGGAAAGCGCCGGGCCCGCAGGCAAATCCGTCTCTCCCGCAGGGACGATTATGTCCGCCGGGGAAATCTGGCCGGGCTTTGCCGCTACCTGCAGCTTGCTCCCCTTCACTATTTGGTTTAAGTCGTATGGGGACAAGCTCGTGAGCACGAGCGCCGCGGGCACGTTCATCCTTTCGGAGAGCGCCGCGGGCTTACCCGCGCCGTCCAATGCGCGCTTGAGCACCGTGGATTTCGCCACCCTCACGTGGCCGTGGTTCCCTTCCCTCAGCTTCTTCCTCATTGACTGGAGGAGCTTGTCGGGGAGGTTCCTCAGGTCTATGATGACCACGTTCGGGTATGATTTCAGTTCCTTTTGGATTCCGGCGGCCTGCGCCTTCTTTTTCGTTATCGCCGGCCTTTCTTTCTTTTCAGCCATGATGAACACCTTACAGGGCCACCCTGACGG
>JAGVON010000009.1 GCA_020052735.1 archaeon
GCATGATATCCGGCCCAGGGAAAAATACAACGACGCTGAAATCTGCCAGGCAATCAAGATAGAGTCGGCGCGCGAAGCCAAGGCAAAAGGCCAGTTCACAAGGAAATCCGAGGAAGCCCTGAATATCAATTACCAGCTTGCATGGATCGTCTGGTTCAGGTATGTCGGGATAATGCTCTCAATGGGAATCAGGGTCAGCGAATTCCTTAAGCATGTTGAATTCCACGACCAGATGAAGCGGGGCCATTGATGATAAGGAAGAGCAAAAAGCTCGGCCAGCATTTCCTGAACAGCCCTTATCTTCTTGAATTTGAGGCAGAATCCGCGCAAATAGAAGGAAAGGCGGTAATTGAAATAGGGGGGGGCGACGGCCGCCTCACCGAAAAGCTTCTGGAAAAGAACCCGAAAAAGCTCACTGTAATAGAGAAGGATTCCCGGTGGGCGCAACTCCTTAAGGAAAAATTCGGAAATAAAATCCATCTCATTGAAGGGGATTTCCTTGAATCAAACGAGGATGCAGATGTAATAGTTGGAAACATCCCTTATTACATCTCATCCCCAATAATTTTCTCAATCGCAAAAAAGAAGTGCAAACGGGCGCTCCTGATGGTGCAGCTGGAATTCGCAGAACGGATGGTCGCGAAGCCCAAATCCTCCAAATACGGCCGGCTCAGCGTCACCTCCCAGCTTCTCTTCCACGTAAAACTCCTGAAGAAAGTGGGCAAGGGCGCGTTCTCCCCGCCCCCCGAAGTGGATTCAGCCATAATACTTTTGGATAAGAGGGCGGATTCCATAGACCCCTGGGTGGAAAAAATAATCCTCGCATTGTTCCAGCACAAGAACCAGATGCTTTCCAAGGCATTGTCCCACGCGGGCATTGAGGCGGAAGGCCTCCCAAGGAAAAGGGCGAGGGAACTGTCCCCAGAAGAAATAGTAGATTTAGCGGAATCAATCAGGCACGCAGCTTCTCTTCCATCGTGAAGTTCTCGTCCCCCTCTATGGTGAGCTTCACCACATTTTCAGAGAGTGGATAAACGAATTCCAGTTTCTCCCCGGGCTTCACGTTCTCCCGCACGATGACCATCGGCTCCCCGTCCACCACATCCTCTATGGTTGCGCGGGCAATGGGTATGAACGTCTGCACAGTGACCTTGCTCCTCCCCTCATGCGCGACCTTCTCCAGCCGCACCTGGGAGCGGAACCTCCTGAAGAACAAGAACAGCACGAGAATCCCCACTATGAGCGCAAGGAAAACGAAGGCCCCTATGAGTATGATGCCTATGTCCATCAGACGACCCCTAGCCGCGCGCGGGAGCGCAGCGCAATCATCTTCACGCCCGCCTTTTTTAACCTATTCCTGAGCTGCATGTCGTTCGTGGCCACCACCGCCCCCTCCTTGGCCGCGTACTCCACAATCCAGTCGTCAACGTTCCCGTTGCTCGGCACGTGCCTCACCTTCATGGACTCAAGCAGCTTCAGCGCGAACCTCGCAGCGGCGCCGTCCCTTCCCCGCCCGCGCCCGATGACCTTCAGCTCGCCCACCACCCCGCTTGGGACTACAAATTCGTGCGGGGCCTCCATGAGCTCCTCCACCTGCTTGAATATGTTCACCCCGAACTGTAAGGGAAGAAGAAGGAAATTCGTGTCCAGCACCACTTGCCTCAGGATAGTATCTCCCCTATGATTTTCTCAGCGTCAAAGCGCTCAATATCGGAGTATCCCTGCCCCGTACCCACATATATGATGGGCACACCCGTCATTTTGGTGATTGAAACCACCGTCCCCCCCTTCGGGTCGCAATCCAATTTTGTAAGCACCACGCCGTCCAGCCCCATCTCCTTGTCAAAGGCGCGCACCTGCTCGGCAATCGCATTCCCCGCTATGCTCTCGCCCACGTATATCTTCATGTCCGGCGCAATCACACGGTTCATCTTCCTTAATTGGTTGAGCAGGTTTATGTTCGTGTCCTGCCTTCCCGCGGTGTCTATGAGGACAACATCTATCTTGTGCGCCTTCGCATACTCCACCGCGTCAAACGCCAGAGCGGTCGGGTCCGAGCCATATGCCCCCGATATGACCTTAACGCCCAGCTTGTCCCCGTGGTGGATGAGCTGCTCGGCCGCAGCCGCCCTGAATGTGTCCGCGGCAGCAATCGCCACCGTGAATCCCGCATCCTGCAGCATCTTCGTGATTTTCGCTATCGTGGTGGTCTTGCCCGCGCCGTTCGGCCCCATCACCATCATCTTCACCGGCTTCGCAGAGGCGCGCACCCTCTCAGGAATGGAAAATGCCTTCGGGCTTTTCACCAGCGAAACAAGCACCTCGCCCAGCTGCCCCCTTATGAATTCCGCCGTTTTCCCTTTGGGCACCTTCGCGCCCACCACCCTCCGCTTCAATTCGTCCTTTATGGAGTCCGCGACCTCAAGCGCCACGTCGCTCTCCAGGAGCCCCAGCTCCAGTTCGTCCAGCAGTTCCCCAATCTCCCCTTCCTTTATCTCGGAGGTGCCGGAAACCGTCTCCCGCACCGCCTCAAAAATGCCCTTCCTCACCTTCTTCTCAAGCCTTTCCGGCGCCCTCTCCGCGACCTGCCCAACTTCCAGTTCTGGCCTCTTTTTCTGCTCCGGAGGCTTCACCGCTTCCGGGATAATCCTGCGCTCCGGCGGCCTTTCCGCCTTCAGCGGCTTCGGCCCCTCCCGCGCCCTCTCCACTTTTTCCGCAGGCTCCTTCGTTTCAACAACAGGCTTCGGTTTCTCAGCAACGGCAGGAGGCTCCGGCTTCTTCCCATGTTTCGGGTCAGCAACAGGAGCAGCTTTCTCAGCAATAACAGCAGGTTTCGGCTTCCCAGCAGTTTTAGGTTTCTCAGCCTTTTCAGAAACAGCGGGCGCAGCCTTGGGCGCCCCCTTCTCAATCCGCGGCTCCACCTCCGGCTTCCGCTCTTCAATGATTTTTGGCGCCTCCCGCGCCCCAGAAACAGCCTCCGGCGCCTCCGCCGGCCCTTCCTCCCCCTTCCTGCCGGTTATCCTCCCGACAAAGCCAGAAATGCTTTTCTTGAGGAGGTCAAACACTCAGGACCCTCCGCCTTCCCCGCCCGTGTGCATGTGCGCATGCCCCGCGTGCTCCTGCCTCGCATAGAGCTGCTCCAGCTTCATGAACTCGTCATCCATCTTCTTCAGCTCGCCGCGGAGGCTCTGTATCGCCTTCTCGGTCATCTTTATCCTCTTGTCTATCTCGGCCTTCGCCTCCTCAATGCCGTATTCGCTTATGTACCCCGCGCCTATCGGCACAAGCACCTTGTCCGGGTCCAGCTTCGCCCTTATGAAGGCCCCGCCCCCGATCGGCACAAGCCCTGTCTCGTCCTTCATGTTCTGTATGGTGGTAAGGGAGTTGTTCAGGTCCATCATGGAGAGCATCATCCTCTCTACCTCCCTCTCCACGTAGCTCCTCTGCTGGCCGACCATCCTTGCGCGCGCGACTATCTCTTCCCGTTCCATCACGCCACCTTTTCCACCTTCTCTATGGATATCTTGCTGCGCGGCACTCCGTTCGCCGCGCCCAGGAGCATGTAGGTCTTCTCCACCGCGTAGTTCTCGGTCTCGGCCTCAAGCTCCTTGCTGAATTTCCTGGTTTCCCTTCCAACCCTCATGGTCCCGCTTATCTTAAAGTTCATATCCTCACCATCAATATAATCTATTACCCTATCCTGCTCCCTTCCCTCATTTCCCTGTCCAGCGTGAGCAGCACAACGTTCCCCTCGTCCCACGCCGCGAGCAGCATGCCCTGCGACTCCAGCCCCTTTATCATCTTCGGCTCAAGGTTCGCCAGCACCACTACCCTCTTCCCCACCACTTCTTCCGGGGCATAATGCTTCCCTATGCCCGCGACCAGCTGCCTCTTCTCCGTGCCCAAATCCACTTCCAACCGCAGGAGCTTGTCCGAGCCCTCCACCCTTTCCGCGGAGAGGACCCTGGCGGCGCGCAGGTCCATCCTCTCAAAATCCTCGTACGCCACCATCTTCTTACCCCAGGAACCCCAGCGCGCCTTCCACGCGCCCCATCTCGTACGCGGTTGTGCTCTCGCCCACCACATACCCCTTGTCGTTCGCAAGCATGCACACGGCGACGAACCCCGTGCCCGTGTTTGCGGAGCCCTTTGCCCCGCCCACCTTGAATATCCCTTCCAGCTGGCCCATCTCATCCTCGCTCGCGGCGTAATGCGCGAGGAAGCCCTTGTTGTTCGCGACGCAGAGCGCCCCGACCGCGGAGTATTTTGCTATGCGCATCGGCACCAGCTCCACGCCCAGGCAGTCCTCCATCGCCTTCCTCTCCTTATCCTCTATTATTTCGCTTATGACCCCGCCCTTGTCATTCACCGCGACGTTGTTCCGGTGGGCGTTCCATTTATCTGCGCTCACGAGCACTTCCAGCCCGGTTTCCTCCGCCAGCATCTTCGCCGCCCCCCCGTCAAACTTCGGGAGCACCATTCCGCGCGAGTTCATCACGCAATAGATGCCGTCCAGGTTCGTGCCGCTTATGTTGCACCGGATCGCCGTCGTGCCCAGCGCCGCGCACGCCTTCTCCACAAACTTGTCCGAGGCGTCCTCGGGGAAGAGCGTATGCATGTTGTTGGTTGAGGCGAATATCCCGAGGAACGGGTTGCCGTGGTAAGATGCCTTCCGCGCTTCCGATGCCATGTTCAGCCTTTCTTTGCTTCCGGCTTGGATGCCCCTTCCGCCTTCTGCTCCCTGGGGGCCTCCTTCTTCGGCTCTTCCTTATTGGGTGCGGGCTTCGCCGCCTCCTTTTCCCCGGGCTTGCCCTCCTTTTTCGGAGCTTCGGGGGCCTTCTTTTCCCCTTTCTTTCCCTTCTCTGGCTCCTTCTTCTCCTCAACCTTCTCGTCCATGAGGAATGCGAGCACCCTTGCCCCGTCCTTCACCGCCCTTATCTTGACCTTCCTGGGCGGCTTCTGGATTCCGCGCGCCCACACGAGCTCGTTTATGCCCATGCTGACCCTCACGTCCTCCTCCTTGGCCTTCATGTGCCTGACCAGGAACGCCCGTATCATCTTCACAGCGGTCCGCGCCCTCCTCACCCTGGTTTTGTCGTAAGCCCTGCCCAACGGTATCGTGTAAACCCTTTCAAGTTCTGCCATAAGATCAATCCTCTTTTATCCTGAGCTTTCCGGTGCGCCATTCCCTCCTCCTGTTGTTGGAGGCGACCTTCCTCTTGGTCCTCACAGTGACGAACACGGGCATGCGCCTGTTCTGCTTGCAGGCCTTGCCGAGCCTTCTCTTCTTCATTGCGCTCTTTTTTCCCATATGGACACCTTTTCACTTGAACGTTATCTTCGTCTCCCTGTTCCCGCCGCGCATCGCCTTCAGGAGCGAAAGCACCTGCATGCCGTCCAGCTTCTTCCCGCCCTTCCCCGCATACGCGAGTATCTGCCTCACCGCGGCAGCATAAAGGTCCGGGTTCGCCATCCGCACGTTCGCCATGCGCTCGTACGCTTCAGGGGTGAGGCACATCCTCAGCGCCGCATTGATTTTTGCCCCGGCGCGCTTTGCCTCAAGGATTTCCGCCTCCCTGTCCCCGGGGGCTTCCTCCTCCCCTTCCAACCTTATCACCTAAGCTTCCGTGCCCTTCACGGAGCCGGCGGACTTGTCAAGCAGCGCCCTCCCTTTCGGGGTGAGCTTCCTGCCCTTCTGCGCCTTCTGCATGAGCCCCACCTTCTCCAGGGCCTGCATGGCCTTCCTTATGGTGGAGCCGCCCGCTGGCACGTGGTGCTCCGGCTTCACTCCGAAGTTCTTCCTTCCGCCGTAGTGCCTCCTGAGCCTGTGCACGCCAACGCCCTCGTTGACGTATGCCTGCCTGAGCACCGATGCGCACCTCACATACCAGAAGTCCGGATCCTCCGGGGGCCTCTCGCAGTGTGCGCCGCTCTTCACGAGCCCGACGAAAGCCGGCTTCTCCAGCTTCATCTCCTTGAGCCTTCCGGCTACCTCCTTCACGAGCCTGTTCGGCTCTACGTCATAAGCCCTAACCATCAATTCACCTTTGCTTATAGCTTGCAACTCTCTAATAAGCTGGAATTGTTAGCAATATATTCTTTGGTTTCTTATTTAAACCCTGCGGATTGGTCAGATGAACTCGGAAATCCCGCCTATTGTAGTGACCACGACCTTTCCGTTTTCCATCTTCAGCTCCACTTCCGCCCGGGAGAACGGCTCCATCGCCTCCAGGAACCCGTCCTTCTCCTCCTCGTTCTCAAACACCACAATCAGCTTCTTGTCCGTGTTGAAGTACTCGGTTGAGACAATCCTCCTGCCCGTCTCAAACCCGCCCCACGCGTCCTTGAACTTCTCGCCGGCGAGCACCAGGGAGTCCCTTATCCTCCTCTTTATCACGTTCTTCTTCGCGTCGCCCCACCCGTGCAATTGGTAGTAGTCCCCATACCTCTGCACGATGCCCTTCTCCTCCATCTTCTTCATCAGCCCCTCCACATCCCCGTCGTACATCTCCATGCCGTCCGTGATGTTCTTCTTGAAGCTCTGCGTCAGCTCTTTGAGTGAGATGGGCACCTCCTTCCAGCCGTAGCTCTTCTCCACGTCCGCAATCGCGTCCGTTATCTGCCCGGGCGAGACCTTCAGCCGCGTCGCCTGCTTCTTCCCCATCCTCTCCACGCGCAGGCGGTAGGTCGGCTTCCTCCTCGCGCTTGCCACCACATAGACCGCGCCGACCAGCAGCACCCCGGGTATGAGCCATTTCGCATAAACGTCAAGCAGGCTTTCTTTGGTCTGGTTGTAGCTTATTATCGTCACATACTCCAGGTATTTCACGCGGACGCTGTTCGTCCCGGAGGCAAGCCGCACCGGGACCGACATCCTCCCGTCGCTTATTGAAAATTCCCTCTCCTCAGCCCCGTTGAGCGACACCATCGCCTTCCCCGTCTTCACCGGCACGCCGTCCACCGTTACGTTGAACTCCATCCTCACGTCCCGCACTTCGGATACGCTTATGTTTATCGCCCTCACGTGCATGTGCGAGGAGCCCAGCGTGCCCGAGCCGTCGTACACCCAGAACAGGTAATCCCCCGGCTCCTCAAACTCAAATGTGTAGAAGAACGCCTTCTCCGCGCCCACGTACCCCAGCTCCTCGGCCGCAATCTGCTCGCCGTCCTTCTCCAGGGTGTATAGCACCCTTCCGGTGCTCTGGTTCATCGTGAAATACAGCTCCGCCTTATCCCAGGGGTAGATGTCCGGGGTGGCCCTCACATCAACCTTCTCCACGGGCAGGCTGCCGGAGTCCGCAAAACCCTTCTCCCCCCCGGCGTCATAAATGAACCTGTAATAGCCCCCGTCGCTGACCGGCACGAAGAGCGTCTTCTTCCCAGAGAATCCGCTGAACGGGAAAGGCGCGTCCCCTTCCTGCGCCCACCTGTTCCCAAGTATCTGGTCGTTCAGCTGGGCAGCCGCCCCGGGGGTGTCCAGGAAGTCCCCCAGCCGCATCTCCTTTATGACCAGCTTCTCCGCGGTCCCGTTCTCCAGCTGCGCGAGCCAGTAATCCCTGCGCAGCTCCGCCCTGTTCAGCGTGAAGTCCGTCTTCCCGATGTAGATTATCCTGTTGCCGCGCGCATGCAGCGTCGCGAGGTCGTCAAGCACGTACCTCGGCATCGCGCCGTTCACAATGATTATCACCGAGTCCCGCACGGTGCGTATGTCCGCAGGGCCTATGACCTCCACGTTCATCCCGTACTCCTCAAGCGTGCCCAGCTTGCCCACGAACTCGTCAAGCCTGTTGTTCGTCTCGTCGTCTATGCCCGTCTCGCTCAGCACGAGCACCGTCGTCTTCGGCTTTTCCGAGAGCGAAATCAGCTCCGCGTTCCCGCTGCCGTTAGCCCCGAAAAGGAAATACGCGTCCGCCCCTGCCCTGCCGCCCTTCACCGGCTCTATCCAGCCAGCGGCCACCTGCGCCTCCTTCTTCGGCACGATGCTCAGCACTACCACTGCCAAGAGGAAAAGCACCACGATACCGGCCACGATTGCCTTCTTGTTCGCCATCCGCTGCCCCTCCAAGAGGAAGGGGGGGCACCCCCCTCCTTCGCTCTCCATCCCATATATCGGGATGTCGACCGAATCTCTCTATGGTACTCATAACCCCCCGCGCTATCTTTAATAATCCTTTCCAATCCTGCTCGTCTTCAGCCACTCCAAGTCATTCTTGTAAAATGTTCTGATGTCCTCCAGCCCCTCCATCAGCATCATGGGCCTTTCCAGGCTGAGCCCCCACGCGAGAACAGGATAAACGCCGCAGAGCGGCTTCGTCATCTCGGGCCTGAATATGCCCGCGCCGCCAAGCTCCATCCATTCGCCCCCGCCTTCCTTCCCCTTCCTCTCAAAGAACACTTCTATCTCCAGGCTCGGCTCCGTGTATGGGAAATAGCTCGGCCTGAACCTCACCTTCTCAAAGCCCAACCTCTGGTAGAATTCCTTCAGCAGCCCGAGGAGGTGCGTGAAGTTCGCGCCGTCCCACGCCACAATCCCCTCCACCTGGTGGAACTCCGCAAGGTGCTTGAAGTCCGTCGCCTCGTTCCTGAACACCCTCCCAACGCAGAAATATTTCCGCCCCTTCCCGCCGTTCTTCTTCAGCTCCCCGTCCAGCTTCGCAAGATACCTCGCGCTCACCGCGGTGGTGTGCGTCCTGAGCACGCTCCTCTTCGCCTCCTCGTGGCTCCACGGATATTTCCATCCCTCCTCGTGGCTGCCCTTCACCTTCTCCACTAATTTTTTATCCGGCAAATCCGATTTGCCCTCCATGTAGAATGTGTCCGCAAGGTCCCGCGCAGGGTGGTCCTGCGGCTGGAAAAGCGCGTCAAAGTTCCAGAACGAGCTCTCCAGCATGGGCCCCTCCATCTCCTCAAAGCCCATCTCCAGGAATATCCTCCTTATCCTCTCGGTCATGCGTGTGAGCGGGTGCATCTTGCCCATCGGCTCATCCGCCGCGGGCGCCACCGCATACGGGCTGAAGGACGCGCCCTTCCACTTCCCGCTCGTAATCATCTCATGCGTGAGCTCGCCCATCTCCTCTTTTATTTCCCCTATGCCCTTCGCCTCTTCCTCGCCCTTTTTGGTGAGTGAAATGAAAGTGCCCTTCCGCCCGCTCTCCACAACCAGCCCGCGCGCCACAAGCGTGTCCAGCTCGCCCTTCCCGGCCCTCTCCGGGTTCCGCGCCGCCTTCTCCAGCGCATAATCCCCCGGCATCTTCAGCGCCTTTATGCGCCCCCCTTCAATCGCAATCCATCCATTTTTTTTCGCCCACATCACGCCTATCCGCTTCTCCTCGTCGCCCAATTCCCCAATCGCCTTCCCGCCCTTTCCCGCAACCCGAACTTCCGGGAACCCCTCTTTCAAAAAGCGTTCGCACTCTTCGCTCCTCCTGTATCCCCTTTCCGATTTCTCCTCAACTTCCGCGAGCCCCTTCTCCTGCAGCCAGAGCGCCGCCCTCCTGAATGCGTCCCGCTCTCCCGCATCCTGCGAAAGCTCGTCCACGTTCTTTTTGCCCGCCCCGAGCAGCCTCTTGAGCAAAACCTTTTCCTGCCTGTGCAATATCATGAGAATCACGCCGCCTTCTTCTGCCTTGACTGCAGATAGAGATACGAGCCGGCGAGTATGAGCACCAGCGCAACCGCCGGCAGCCCCTCGGGCCCGCTGAGGAACCCGTAGAGGTTGCTCCTCGCCCCTATGAAGAAGTTTATCACCTCCTGGTCCAGCCCCTCCTCCTTCTCAAACACGAGGGAGAAGTGCGCCAGCACCTCGTTCTCCCAGCTCAGCTGCTGCCTCCCATCCCCGGTCTGCTCCGTGTTGCTGGGCAGGGGGTTCACATACGCGACCTTCGCGCCCCTCGGGAGCATGAATGACAGCCGCTCGTCCTCCCCCAGGATCACGTCCCCCAGCTCGCTGGTCTGGAACTGGAGCGCGCCCTCGTTCAGCGTGTACCTCGTCGTCCGCGGCTTGTACTGCTCAACCGTGAAAATCCCGGTCCCCGGGACCACGCTCCCGTCCGCCCTCAGGTACGGCTTCGCATCATATGTTATCGTAATGTCCCCGTGGCACAGCTCCGCGAGCGGGTTGCACCTTGATGCCGGGCTCGCCCTCACAATCACGTTCTCCACGCTCACCACCCGGTTGTCAAGGTGGGCCCTGACCTCGTCCGAGCCGATGAGCCCTCCCCACGAGCCGATGTCCGTCTTCGCTATGTTTGATTCGTAAAGGGAAATCTGGTACTCGCTGGTTATGATGTAATGCATCTTCTCGGTGACCTGCGCGCCGCCATGCCCGTCCGCGTCCACCAGCACGTCCATCGCCGTGAGCGTGAATTCCGCATAGGTGAGCGAGAGCAGCAGCAGCGCGAGGAACGCTTTTCGCATGCGTCCCTTTCTTCCCCAACCTTTATTATATTTGCCGTCTTTATTCCCGTGATGCTTCCGCACGGGGAAATCCGCGGTGAGGGCCTGGAAGGCAAGTCCTGGGCAGAGATAGCGGCGCTCGCCCGCTCGCTCCAGATAAAGCTGGAGGAGGAGGACGACGGGGCGAAGAACCTTGAGGCGCGCCTCCGCGTCATAAAGCAGTCCCTCATAGAGCATATGGAGCACCCGGGGATGGATTCCCGCGCCTCCGAGCTGTATTCCTCCCTCTCCGCGCTCATGGGCTCCATGGAGGAGGAGCTGATGAAGCACGACATAGAGCGCCACGAGTTCGTTGAGTTCCTCCGGGCGCTGCTCGCGAAGCTGAAGGCGGAAAAAATGAAGTCCGGGACGCCCCGCAAGGCAGCCTTCGGCCGCCACAAGAGGTAACCCTTATGATTCTCTACGAAAAACCTTTCAAATTAGAATTACTGGGCCGCACCCTGCTCAAGGACGGGGAGGAATGGCCATCCACAACCCGGAAGGTCTCCGAGCTGAAGGAGGTGGCGATGGAGCCCCACCTCATGGGCCCGGACGGGATAGCATACTACATGTTCCGCGGCATCCACCAGTGGGACAGCCTGCGCTACGACATAACCGTCATAGAGCCCCGTTTCTACGGGGACGAATACGCGAAGACGCTCGGCCACTACCATCCCCCGGCCCCGGCCTCCGGCCTGCAGTTCCCGGAAGTGTACCAGGTCCTGAAGGGGAAGGCCTCCTTCGTCCTCCAGCGCAAGCACAAGGACGAGAGCGTTGACTGCATCTTCGTGGAGGCGGGCGAGAGGGAATCCTTCCTCGTCCCCCCCGGCTACGGCCACGTCTCCTACAACACGGGGGACTCGCCCCTCATACTCGCAAACGTGGTCGCAAGCTTTGACTCCGTGTATGAGGAATACCTCGCGAACCACGGCCCCGCGTTCTTCTGCACGCGCTTCGGGTACAAGCAGAACACCTATTATATCATAAGGAGGCAGGAGAGGCTCTCCACCCGCCAGATGAACAAGAAGTACGGGGTAATGCTCGGGGATTTGCTGGAGATGTTCCACAGCAGGCCGCAGAGATTTGATTTCCTGTACGACCCTTCAAAGCTCCAGCCCGTTCTGTAGGTGTAATATTTCACATCACAATCGTAATCTATTATATTACACCTTTACACCGTCTTCATCGGCAACGAAGCGGGCACAGCTTAATAAGCATAGGAAGATGATTTTCTGCATGGCCAAAGACATACGCAGATGCTATGGTTTGCTCAAGGATTATGAAAAAGAAACAGAAATAATCCTGGCGGAGGCAAATAAAGTAAGAAAACGGAAATTGCGCAATCCAGTCAAAGCAGGCTGAGAAACTCCTCTTCGCTCATCCCGGCCTGGCGGAGCACCGATTTCAGCGTCCCAATCTTAAGCTCTTTGTGGAGCGGGACAACGCACCCAACCTTCTTTCCATCAACATCCTTAGCGAGCACCACGTGGCTGCCCTTCTGCCTCTTCGGCATGAAGCCGACTTTAGAAAGGGCTTTTATCACATCAGAACCCGACAGGTTTCTTGGAAGCGGCGGCATGCAGTTTTACCTCAAAAGTGGTCATCAACGGCCTCGTCTCTTTCTCCAGCGGGAATTCCTCAAGATAAATTTCCGTTGCTTCCGTGAGGTTTTTTACAGCCTCCTCAAGCGTCTTCCCCTGGCTGGCTGTTCCGGTTTCAGGGCATTCCGCCACGTACATGCCTTCTTCTTTATGTATCACGGCCGTGAGAACAGTCAATTAATCACCTGATGACATTGCGCTGCCGTCCCTTATAAACTTTATCCAGGCGGCGTTATGCCAATTTCCCGGAAACAATCCTCTCGTTTCCCCCTCCCTTCGCCCCCTTCTTCTTCAATTCCTCAAACAGCTGCAGGGCGTTCCTCTTCGCCCCCTTTCCGGCTGCACATACAATATTCCCCTGTGAATTAGTAAGGATAACCATCGCCCCGTCCTTTTCCGAGACCAGCGCGCCAATCCTCGCCAGCACCTTCGCGTCCTCCTCTACCTTCTCCTGCACCACGCCCCCCTTCGCGCCCCTCTCCGCAATCTCCTCCGCCCGCGCGGAAATGAATTCCTCCTTCAACTTCTCTATTTCCTTCCGCTGCGCCTTCCACTCCTCAAAGAACCTCCCCACCGCTTCGGGCAGCTGGTGCTCGGACACGCTCACCACGCCCGCCGCCTTCTTCAGGAGCGCCTCCCTCTCCTGCGCGTATTTCACCGCCGCCTCCCCCACCTTGTAATAGATCCTCTCCACCCCGTCCTGCACGCTCTCCCTTTTCACAATCTTGAAATAGCCCAGTTCCCCGGTCGTAGAGTTCATCTGGTGCGTCCCGCCGCATGCCTCCGCATCAATGAGCTTTTTCCCGTCCCCTATCTTCACAATGCGCAATTCCTTCCCAGGCACCGCCCCTCCCTGGTACAATGAGAACCCGTACTTCTGCTCCGCAGCGGTCCGCGGCAGCACCTCCACTTCTATTTTCAGGTCCCCCATTATGTAATCATTCACCTTTGCCTCAATCTCATTCAGCTGCTCGTCCGTAATCCTTTTGTAGTGCGTGACGTCCAGGTGCGCCTCGTCCTCCTTCTTGCCGCTGCCGCCCTGCCAGATGTGCGTGCCCAGGATTTCCCTGCATGCCGCGTTCAAAAGGTGCGCCACGGTATGGTGCTTTGAAACC
>JAGVON010000038.1 GCA_020052735.1 archaeon
CCAGCGCCTGCATATCCATGAATACCATCTTTTCTACATCGTAATTCGCTGCTTTTCTATTCTTTGGAATATATTTATATACGTTGGTAACGGAATAGGGAGGCATGCTAGCAAGCGGCCTGTACGTGCCATTAGTCGCAACCGCATTGCCGCCCAACCCCGTAACGCCTCTTGCGGCCGCCGCCCTCGGCCTCGCCCTCCTCATAGTGGCCGCATATTACATGTTCTCAAAGCTCCTCGCATCCTCCCAGCTGGAGGCCTTTGCCCGGGAGGAATTCGCCCAGTTCATATTCACAATAATCATATTCGCATCCTTTTTCCTTGCCTATTTCGCAATAGCCGGGCTCGCATCCGCCGCGGCGTGCCAGTCCGCATCCTGCGACCACATGGACCTCGCCCTCTATTCCCTGGACGTGGTGCAGACCGCGATGTTCAGCACATACATCTCCCTCTATTCCGCGGAGTTCCTCATCGGGATCGTGTCCACCATGGGGTTCTATGTCCCGGTCATCGTCACGCCCGCGCTCTTCCTCTGGGTGTCCATCTCCTCCTTCGCGGGGATAGAGCCCATCAGCAACGGCCTCATTACGCTCATTGAGAGCATGGGCTACCTCTTCGGGCTCGCGTATGCGAGGGAACGGCTCATATTCTTCTTCCGGGACGTCACCCTAACCATCCTCCTGCCGCTCGGCTTCTTCATGCGCGCCCTCCCCTTCAGCAGGCGCACCGGCTCCAGCATCATAGCCATTGCGTTTGCCGGCTTCTTCGCATACCCATTGTCCATAGTGCTCTCCCACCAGCTCATGTTCGGCTTCATAGAAACGGACACCAGCCTTGCCGGCTTTGGCGCGCAGTCCCCGCTCCCCTCCCCGGCCCTCTGCTCCATGGACGAAACTGCGGTGGATACCGCGAACAAGGACATAGGGAGCGAATGGGAGGGCATCATAGGGGATTTGTCCACCAAGCAGCAGGACACCAGTTTCTTCAGCGTGGTCACGGGCGTATTCTGGGGCACGCTGGGGCTCGTGGGCTCGTTCTTCACGCAGTTCCTGCCCGCGTTCGTGGGCAAGTACAACTTCAACCTCCTCTCGCCGACGTTCTCCCCGTTTGCGCATGCCGCATACTTCTACATGCTTGAGCAGATTGTCACGCAGGCGCGGTTCGCGGTGTTCGTCCTGGTCACGTTCGTGTTTGAGATAATCATAACCGTGACGGCGTTCAGGAGCGTTTCCGGGCTGCTGGGCGGCGAGATAGAGATACTCGGTCTCACTAAGGTGGTATGATGGGCATGCTTGACGTTCTGGGGCTCGCTTCCTTGCATGGGGGCAGCCCGGCGTGGCATGCTGGACGGAGGTGTGCATGAGATGGAATTCCCCGCCTATTTCGTCACCATAACCGCCGCTACCGTGGTCCTGCTCGCGGGCTACATAGCCCTCCTGCACATGGGCTCCAGGTTCTTCAGCAAGCCGGAGATGGCCGCTTATGCGAACGTGGAGCTGCAGCACCTTTTCATCTCGCTCATGATTTTCGTCTCCGCATTCGCCATCTACGCCTCCTCGGACCAGCTCGCCAGCGCCATAGGGCTCAAGCCCGGGGAGGAGAGCCTGAACCAGGTCTCCATAAATTTCCTCCAGAAGACCATAAGCCAGGGCATAATGCCCGCGTACGTCAATCTCGTCTCGCTGGACATGCAGCTGAGCTTCTGGTCCGCGCTCCAGGGCAGGCACGGCCCCAGCGTATGGAACTACACGTTCAAGCAGGTGACCGGGCTTGAGCCGATCATAAGCGTGGTTAGGATACTCAGCTTCACGCTCACCGCCTTCCTCGGCACGCTCACCGCGCAGGTGCTCATCTTCTACCTCATAGAGGCCCTCATGCCCATCGCGCTCGCGTGCGGCGTGCTCGTGCGTTTCTATCCGCCCGCCAGGGACGCGGGCACATACCTCATCGTCTTCGCAATAGCCTTCCAATCATTTTTCCCGCTTCTTTTCGTCCTGAACGTGCACATACTGGACGAAATATGGCAGGCGCACGGGTGGGGCGAAACCTATTCCCCATACGTGAGCATACCCAAGGACCTGAGGGTGCAGGCATTCAGCGACATCGTGCCGGACGAGCTGGAGAACAAGCTCCAGTCCGTGAGCTTTGACCCCGGCACCGTAGCCACGGTGTTCTCGTACCTGCCGTTCATGTCGTTCCTGCGCTTCGCCGCGCTCATACCGTTCTTTGAGGGCATAGCAAGCCTCTCGCTCCCGGCCCTTTTCCTGCCGGCAATCACGATGTCGCTCACAATCTCGTTTATAAACGCGATGACGAAGTTCTTCACGGGGAAGGGATAGGATATGTTCATGCTGCTGGCACTTGACCTGATCCTGCCCTTTGCGGGCGCCCTCCTGCTGCTTGCGCTGTCCCTTGTCGCCCTCGCCTACGCGCTCGGCTCCCTGCTTTCCAACGACCAGATGAAGGCGTGGGCGAATGTTGAGCTGGTGGAGGTCTTCTATTCCGCGGCCATACTCGCCATGATGGTCTTCCTCGTCACGCTCACCGACGATTCCATCGCAGGGCTGATCAACTCCACCCATCCATACGTGGACAACAACGTGGTCAGCACCAGCGGCTTCTGCACCCACCTTGAGGAGGATGTGCCCGGGTACGATGGGCTCCCGTGCCACATCGCGGTGGGCAAGAGCTTCTTCTCCTCCCTTTTCGGGGAGGGCAGCATGTACCTGTACGGCATGCTGCGCACATACAACCGGATGGCGTACCTCGCCAGCATCGGCATAAACATGGACACGATACTGCACGCCACGGGCGGGCTCTCCTTCTCCCCGTTCACCGCCTACCTCCAGATGCCAATCGGCATATACAACTACCTCTTTGACTTCGGCATACGCTCGCTCATCCTCATAAAGAGCCAGGAGATACTGCTCTTGTTCGTGAACGCGTCCGTGTTCCCCATATTCATGGCGGTCGGGATAGCGCTGCGCGCCTTCCCGGCGTTCAGGAAGCTGGGCGGGCTGATGATGGGCATCGCGCTCTCCCTCTATTACGTTTTCCCCGCCTTCTACATCCTCGGCTCATACATGCTTTCGGGCATGATGATCGCCCAGTATTATGACAGCCCCACGCACAGCGTCAACATAATGGACGCGCCCTTCATAGATTTCAACGCGATGAAGATTGGCGACACCGGCAAATCGGTCGCGGACGCCATACCGGAGCCCACGGTCACGCGGGACGCCTCCGGAGGGGTATCCATGGATTACGAAACGCCTCAAGGGACGCGGCACTATACGGCCGAGGACATCTACAACGGCGTGCCTTTGCGGCTGGACACCACGGATTCGGACATATGCAGGCCGCCCACGGACCGCGTCTCAGGGTTTGACGCGGGCAGCGAATGGTGGGAATTCGTAAAGCTGCTTGCGGAGATAGGCCCCGGCTTCTCAATCTCCGGCTTCATGACCGGGGAGAAGTTTGACGAATGGATATTCGGTGACAACGGCATAATCAACAGCATGGCCAGGATGATATTCTTCTCCCTTTTCTTTTCCTTCCTGTCCGTGATGGCAACAATAGCGGCTATAAAGAACATCTCGCCGATGCTGGGCGGGGATGTGGAGATTGCGGGGCTGACGCACCTGGTGTAGCTTATGAAACGCATGTTCATCTCAATCCTGCTGGTTTCCCTCCTGGTTGCGCAGGCGGCGGTAAGCTTGCAGGAATCCGCTGCCACAACCCCCGCAGCCGCCACGCCTACTGTCCCCGGCACCCAACCATCCGCTTCCCAGCCAACGGCACCCGGCACCCAGCCCGCAGCCGGCACAACCTCCATAACCTCCGGCCAGGAGGCGGTCGCGGAGATGAACCGCGGAATAGACACGCAGGAGGGCAAATGGCTGGACGACGCATTCTTTCAGAACGGCTTCTGCAACCCCGCAGCGGGGCAGCTCGGGAACTTTGACCCGTTCGTGCCAGCCGCGATGATGCTCCTCATAATCTCGCTCGCAATCACGCTCGTCTATATGATGGGCGCGGCCTTTGACTCCCCGATGCTCTCCGCGCTCGCGAAGCAGGAGGGCTACGAAATCCTGCTCACAATCCTCGTGTTCGCCGGCTTCTTCGCGGTGAGCGGCCTGCTGAACAACGCGGTGCTGGGCGCGCAGGGCGGCAGCGACGGGCTGATGGGCACCGCCGCGGCCTATTCCAAGACCATGGTCGTCAAGATATCCAGGGACGTGGGCTCCCTCGCCCTGTTCAACACCTTCCTTTACATGTTCTATTCCGCGCCCATAAAGTTCGGGAAGGCGGCGTATGCCGGCGTCTCGTTCAACATGGGCGCCGTGCTCCGCCCCCTCATAGACGGGATAGGCATCGCCTCCAACCTCCTTTCAGTTGCGCTGGGGGAATGGCTCGCCAACCTCGGGCTCCTCTGCTTCATCAAGCGCGTGGCGATTCCCGTGATGCTGCCCATGGGGCTATTGCTGCGCAGCGTGCCCCAGCTCAGGGGCGGCGGGAACGCCCTCATAGCGTTCGCATTCGCGCTCTTCATCGTCTATCCAATGATGCTCTCCTTCAACTACGAGGCGTACCAGATGAGGTACGGCTCAACCATGCAGGGGCTCCCCATCCAGAACTCGGTCGCCTATTTCATAAGCCAGTTCGGGATTCTCGGCGGCGCGGCCCTCCTGCTCGGGGTGAAGGTGATAACCGGCACAGGGCTCGGCGCCATGCTGCTGGTCTCCGCCGCGATGGTCTTCCTTGAGACGATTTCGGACATGGTCTACACCGTATTTGTGATGAGCTTCTTCCTCGCGCTCCTGAACATATTCGTGACGCTTACGTTCGCGAAGGAGCTGGCGAGGTTCATGGGCACGGAGATAAACGTGGGCGCTTTCGTGAGGCTGATATAGATGGCATACGAGGTCGTGGTTACGGATGCGATATGCGGGAACCAGGGCTTCATCCCCCCCGGCTGGCAGATGGCCTCCGGAGCCGCGCTGCTCGCCTCGCTCGCCCTCATAGTGCTCTATTACCTGCTCAGCAGGCTCTTCCAGAACGCCGAGGGCACCTCATGGGCGAAGCTGGAGCTGTACGAGGTGTTTGTCACGGCAATCATCCTCGTCGGGCTCGCGGGCGCGACCGACCTCGCCTGCAACGTGAGGGCGGACTGGATATTCCCCTCCACCTCCGTCCCGGCCGATTACAACATCTACCAGGGCTCGGTCTATTACCTGGAGGAGTTCTCGGACAAGATAATGTACATAACCACCGGGCTTTATGCGGTCTATTCCTGGCTTGACCCCATAACCTCCATGACGCTGACCGGGAGGCCGCTGGGCGTGGGGACCGCCATCCAGCCCACGAGCGGCGTCGCGGCCACCGTGAAGCCCGGGCTGACCAACGCCTTCAACATGCTCATAATCGGGTTCATCACGAACAAGGCGCAGATGTTCCTCGTTGATTTCTTCTCGTTCGGCTTCCTCAAGTATTACCTTCCGCTTGGCATACTCATGCGCTGCTTCACCCCCACCCGCAGGATTGGCGGCACCATAATCGCGCTGGCCCTCGGTTTCCTTTTCGTCTACCCCTTCCTCATAATAATGGAGGGGGAGTTCGGGCTGAACCAGCTGAACCTCATGAGCGACGAGTTCATACCAAATTTCTGGCAGGAGCTCGGGAACTTCGGGCTCCCCGCCTTCAGCAGCATGTTCGGCGACCTGTCGCTTGACGCGTTCAACATCCTCGGCGCCGTCCTGCAGAGCGGCATAGGGCTGATTGCGTTCGGGCTCCTCTACCTATTCAGCAGCGCCGCCAGCTACGCATTCCTTTTCGGGCTCTTCTTCCCCGCGTTCAACGTCCTCATACTCGTCACGACCACGCGCTACCTCAGCAAATCCATGGGGGAGGAGATTGACGTTACTAACCTCACGAGGCTGATATGATGGACTGGGTGATGATCTCAATCATAATCGTGCTCCTTTCCTTTTCGCTCTCAGCGCTGATGATAATGCTCTCCCGCGTGTTCTCCAACAAGGGGCTTGAGCAGTGGGCGAAGGGCGAGATGGTGTTCGCCATCTCCACCTTCCTCCTTGCCGTTTTCTTAATAGGGCTCTTCACCGCCGGCAACGAAATCACGTTCTCCGCGATGAAGGCGATGATGATTGAGAACTACAAGACGCAGGGCATAACGCTCACCTCCGGCCAATTTGACACCATGTTCCCCGTGGGGGAGGACAGGACGCTCATACGCATGACGGAGGTGTACATGGGCAGCACATACTCCTGCCTGAGGGAGATAGCGCAGGTCACGTATGCGATATCCGCGCCCTTTTTCTTCGGGGAATCCTTCACGAAGGACTTCTTCATGGCGGACGTGCTGAGCGGGTGGGGGCTCAAGCCCGTTACGCAAACGGCGACCAACATAATGAACTATGCGGTCTTCACCGCGCTCCTCTTCCGCATCTTCCAGCACATACTTGAATTCATAGCCGCGACCGCGCTGCCCATCTTCTTCCCGGTGGGGATATTGCTCAGGGCGTTCCCGCCCACGCGCGGCTCCGGCGCCTACGTGCTCGCCTTCGTGGTCGGCTTCTATTTCGTGTTCCCGCTCGCCTACCTGCTCGTGGTGAACCTCTCCCTGAACCCGTTCGTGTGCGGCATCCCGGACACCGTCCCAACCATGCCGAACACGTGCAACATGGCCGAGGCGGGGAGGGCGGAGGAGATAATGCTCTGGGACACCGCCCACCTGACCGAGGTGCTGGACGCGCTTGACAAGATAATGGAGAGGGGGCTGAACGGCGTCTTCATCAACCTGTGCAGCCTGCCCTTCCTCGCGATGGTCATAACGATGAGCTTCATCCTTTCCTCCACGAACCTCTTCGGCGCAAACCTGCCGGAGGTAGGCAGGGGGTTTGTGAAATTGATTTGATTATCTCCTTATTTCCATATGAAGATAATCAGATTTTTCCATCCCCGCCAGAAGGACTGCCACATCGTATCCTTCCTTCTCCAATTTCTTTTCGTTCTTCTTTACTTCCTCATAAGAATAGTAGTCCAGCTTTCCGCCCACGTCCACTTCCCACAAATCCTTCCCCAGCGCCCTCTCCACGTAATCCTTCTGGGGCTCCACCCTTCCACCCACGCATCTTTTCAGGAATGCAAAATTAACGTCCACCGTAACCTGTTTTGAAAATTCCCTCCATATGGCCGCGTTCCATACATCCCGCGGAAGCATGCGCATCCCCTCCGCATCCGCAAACCCGTAATCAAAAACATCAATCCATCCCCCAACCGCAAGTTTCCCCTTCCATCCAAGGATGCACTCCAGCCCCATTTCCGGGGCCGGAACCCAGTAGCCCTCAGGCATCCCCTCCATGAACAGCGCAATCTCGCCGTCCAGTTGCGTTTCCACCTCCAGGAATTTCCCCCCTTCCCTCACCACCTCGTTTGCCCTCAGCCCTCGCCGCACCAGCATGCGCGTGGGCAAATCATCCAGGAGCTCGTTGCATTTCACGCAAGTGGCGCCGCGCATCTTTTTCCAGTCCCAGGCTGGCGCAACAACAGTTTCAAAATTAAATCCCTCCAATTTCCCGGCAGCCAGCTCCACCCCCTTCTCGGAAAAATCCCATAATATGTAAGTAGTGCGTTCTTCCACTTCGCTATTTATCCTCCTTAACGCCTTCAAAAAATTCAAAGCGAAGCTCCCGTCCCCCACGCCAATTTCGTAAATGCGCAATTTCCCCTTCCGCTTATTCGCTCTCCGCCCGGCTTCGGAATCGGGCGTCGACCGAACCCTTGCCGCAAATTCCACGGCATTTGCCTCCGCGAACTTCAAAGAGTGCGCGAAGGTGCGGAAGGAGGAATAAATGCGCCCGCCCTTGGAAGAATAGAATTCAGAGTTCCTGCGGCGCTGGAATTCCGCGAAGGTCTCCATGGCAATTTCTCGGATTCCGGATTTTATAATCCTATGCCGCCTGCTGTTCCTTCCTGGCAGAAAAGAGTTCCCTGCACGTTGCCCTTATGAATGGGTGGATGTTCCCGTTGTTTTCATCAATGTCCCTGAACATGTCCTCGCCCCATTTCGCAGGCTCCCTGGTCGCGTACCTGTACGTCTTCGGCTTCAGCATGGCTTGGGTCATACCCGCGAGCAGGCAAAACTCCGCCGCGAAAGCATCCGCCGCGGAGCCGAGCTCAAGCTCCATGTCTTCCCATCTTTTTGAGTAGTCAAGGCCCTTTATCACAGCTATCGTCCTCTGGGCGTAGAAATTCTCGGTGCCATATTCCTTCTTCATCCTTTCGTTTGCCGCTTCAAGTTCCTCAGCGCTTCCAACATTGAGGTGCAGCACCCTATCCTTTTCATCCCCGTTTATTATGTCGCCCCTGTGCATCGCGAGGACCTGGCCGACCATGTTCACGCTCCCCCTGTTGCCGTTCCTTCTGCACACATGAACCTGCGAAACCTCCCTCAGCAGGCATGGAAGGACCACCGCCTCTTCAAGGTATTCCGAGAGTTTTTCCTCGTTTACCATGCCGTCCTGGCTGAAAACGCCCCTCGTTACGAGGTCCTCCTGCACGCGCCCCATGAATCCGCTGGGCTGGCGCACCCAGTTCTTCTTCATCCTCTCTATGCCGTAAATGGCCATCCCTACCGCCCTGCACGCCTGCTGGTATGCGAAGTCCGGGGAACCGGAAGGCTGGACCGTGGTCATTAGGTAATGCGAAGAGCCAAGATTCATGTCCGCCCTCAGGGAAATGCGGTTCTCCTTCGCAACCCTCTCAACAAACCTCTCTATCCTGCCCTTATTGGCATCCTCTCCCAATTTCGCAGCGCCTTCTTTTTGAGACGGAACATCGCTCAGGTATAATTCCCTGAAAAGGCACCCCTCCGGGTTCACCAGCCCGTCTTCCGCGAACTGCTTGTACCCGGTCAGCAGGTACATGCTCTTGTAGTCCTCTGCCCTGAAACCCTTCAGGTGCTTGCTTGCGACCTGTTGGAATTTCTCGGAATAATAATCCCTGTCCGCCTCCTGGACCATTCCATCCACGGTCTGCTGGAGCGCCGGATTTTTGTACAGGTCGTTTTTGTCCCTCAGCGTCTGGTAGGCGCCGCGGTGTTCGTTATACGCCCCCAGGTACGGGGTGTCGGCGGAGCCTTTCCCATCATGGTTAGGGAGCTCGAACACTTTGTACAGCACTTCGTACACCCTGGAAAGCCGGTAATGCATCTCCAGCCTCTTCACAAGGGTTTCGTCCGTTTCATCCTCTGGAAGCCCTGCAAGCTCTCCCCTGAGCCTCGCAATCTCCTCATGTAGGACATCAATGGTCTTAACCTCCTTGAAATTGAAGAATGTCTCCAGGAATTCCTTTGCCTCCTTGTTCACAATCAGCTCCATCTTCCCGGGGATGCCGCTCATCCTCGCGACGAGGTTCATCAGCCTGCAGACCATCTCGCTTGCGAGGTCGCTCGTCATGATTTCAACCCTTCCGCTGGCCATGGCGCCCCTGATTTTCAGCTGGTAGTGCTTTTCACCGGTTACCCTCTCAATATTTTCAACTATCCTGTTGTACTGCTCAAACAGCTTGCATATGGTCAGCAGAAGCCTTGCGCCCTCAATGGCGCTCACCCTCTTGTTCCCAACCGGCGCCATTATCGGGCCGCTTACTGCGTCCCCCACGACAACGTCCTTCATGAACCTGAACAGCCCGGTAGCGGCGAGTACAAACTCGTGGAAAACGTTCTCTATCAGGTCCCTGAGCTGTGCCGGGCTGAGTTCCCGGGAAAGCTTGCTGGAGTCCGCAAGGTCCAGGTAAACTATGCAGCCGTCAAAAACGCGTTTGCAGTCTGGATTTTTGGCGTATTCGGCCACGGTCGGCGTCTGGCTCCTATCCAGGCAGTCCTTGAACAGCCTCACCCTGGACATGAAATCCACGAGTGCGGAATGTATTTCGTCCCGGAGCGATTCCGGAACATCCTCCCTGCTCCATTTTGCCGGGTCCACATCAAACGGGGATTTCGCAAGGAAATCAAGCACCTTCTCCCTGTCCCAAGTCGGCACGTCCGCAATCTTCGCTTCTATAATCTTCCTGAACTCCCTCTGCAGGTAGAGCGGGTTGTCCTGGAA
>JAGVON010000094.1 GCA_020052735.1 archaeon
CCTCATCATGCAGGAAGAAAGCGCATGGGAACGAAGAGGTTTTGCCGCCTTTTTGAAAGGCGAGAAGGACGAATTTATAGCTCGCATGCACGTCTGAGAATATTGCATGTCCCTTATTTTCAAAAGAATATATTTCTTTCAATTCGCAAAAATCAAACAACATCCTTCTCAGGCTTTTGGTCCCCAAATCGGTATAAATGCCGCTCGGAACGACCAACCCTATCAAGCCCCAGTCTTTTGCGAGCTGGTATGCACGTTCTGTAAAGAGCTTGTAAAGGTCTGTATGCCCGGACATCGCCTTCCTTGCGCCATCTACTTGGAATCGGTACGCGCTCTGGAAATGGCTCGCAAGGGCAGTGTATTCCGCCTCCTTTATCTGCCAATCCCTCTTGATGTGGGGTCGGGCAAGCAGTTCCGCGGCCCTCTTTTTCGCTTGCTGGGTGTCCAAATCCTTGAAGTCTTCCTCGTATTGCTCAAAAAACTCCTGTGTTTTTATCTCAAACCTCTCCCAGGGCGGGTTCCCGATGATTACGTCAAATCCGCCAGCTTCGGCAACTAGAGGGAAGTCACGCGCGATTTCAAAGGAATTCTTGAAGCCGCCGTCATTCAAGAGCGAGTTTCTCTGGATTATCTTGAGCCTTGGAAGGCGGTTTGGAGTGTCTATTGCCCTCAGAAACAGGTTCAACTTTGCCAGCCTTACTGCCCTTGCATCCAAATCTATGCCGTATATGCAGTTCTCAAGAACCGAATCCATGAACGAGGAAAGCCCCGGGATTTCGGCATTATCTCCGTTTCCCTGCTTCCTTTCCTTTACCAGATACCAGTGCCGGAATTCATCAACTGCCCTTACCAGGAACGTGCCTGAGCCGCACGCTGGGTCAAGAACTCTCAGCTTGAGCGCTTCCTGCTGGGTTTTGCACGCCTCCAGCTTCTTGCCCAAGGTGGCTCGCACAAGGTGGTCCACCAGGAATTCGGGCGTATAATAAATTCCGCTCTGCTTGCGCTTATAGACTTCCTTTTCCAGTCCCGTCCTCTTTGCGGTCTGCTTTGGCTTGTAGGAAAGGTAATTTTCATACGTATGCCCAAGAATGTCCGTCCCTATTGCCTCAAACCTATAGCGCAATTTTGTTTTTGGGTTGACATAAAATGAGTCAAATACTGGCAAGAAGTCCTCGTTTTTGATTGTCAGCCCGTCTATCCTGTGATTGTCAAATATGGTGCTGTCATACCGTTTGCGCATTTTTTCCCAGAATCCGGTTAGGAATTCGCGATAGAATTGCACCCGCTTGTCGCTTTCCCATTTTCTGCGTTCATCATCCATCCTATATCCGGAATCTGAGCCGTTATCCTCAAGCATCCTGCAGAATATGAGCCTGTCTAGGATATGCTGCACGCAGGAATCTACCATAACATCTTCATCCGTCGGCTCCGGGTCGAAAAGCTCATGGTTCTGTTCCCTTATCGCGGTTGAGAGCGCCCTGCGGGTGGCGATGAGCTGTTCCGTCAGGAGGTCTTCGACGCTTTCGCTTTCCCTCCACTTCTTGTGCTTTTTTGCGTATTCGTCAAGCGCCGGCCCGCCCTGCTCCCTTGAAAAAAGCTTAAGCCAATCCAATCTTTCCGGGTCTACGCTGGCATCCAGAAGATTGAATCCGGCAAAAAGTTCCGCCTCATTAGGATGCTCAAAAAAATCGGAATTAAAGACGCGCCAATGGGTAAAATTTGTCAAAACCACCCACCGGATTCCGCTGTTTTTTCCGTATTCAAGTGCCTGTTTGGCATATTCAGGGTTGTAAACGTCCTCGGAGAACTTCTTGACCTCAACATAGAAGTCTGGCTTAATCCTGTCTGCCCTCTTGAAGGCGTAATCTACGCGTCTGGTCTTGCCACTGCTCCTGACTCTTTTTTGTGGCATCACTTCTGCGCCAAGCCACTCCCAGCCAAGCGCTCCGAAGACTTGGCTAAGGTACTCCTCCGCCTTCTTTTCTGTTTCATTATTTTTATTGGGAAGACGATTAAGTTTTGAGTGCAATTCTAGTATTCGAGACTTTATTTCCTCATCTGTCCCCATGATGTCCATACCTCATATAAGGATTAAAAAGCTCTCTGAAGTGCGATGCCAGTAATATATCTAAAGGACGTCCTTCCTCCTGTCAATGATGTCCTTCGCATCGGGCCCGGTCCCAATCAGCGTAACGGGCACGGAAAGCTCCTTCCCTATTTTCTCTATGAACTTTTTGGATTCCGCCGTGAGCTTTGAGTACTCCCGAACTCCGGCAGTCCCCGCAAACTTAACATCCAATTTCGTGACGGCAATCTGCGTCGCCCCGTTAATCATGGCGGCAAACCTCAAATCGTCCCAGTGCAAATCCTTTGAGGTGCGGCGAGGCCTCCCAGTAACGGTTCCATATTCCTGGAAGCCCAGCTTCTTCGCCTCCTCTACGGAAATTTCTCCGGAAAAAGGGCCGTTCCCCACGCGCGTGGTATAAGCCTTGATTATCATGACCACGTGGTCTATGTTCGTGGGCCCAAGCCCGACATCAGCCGCAATCGTGGATGCGCTCACATCTTTTGAAGTAACAAAAGGATAAGTCCCATAAAGCACGGAGAGCATGAAGCCCTGCGAGCCCTCCACAAGGACATTTTTTGCCTTATTTACGGCAGCAGGAACGTCCGCAATGAACTGCTTGAGCTCAGGGTACTCCTGCGCAAGCTTCGCGCTGCGCGCCGCACGCGCGGTTATCGCGGGGCCGCAACCCGTTTTAGTGGTCCCAATCTTTTCGCAGAGCGCGGAACCTGCATCCGCTTCCTTATACTCTTTCGTGATGACCGTGCATCTCTTATCCACAAATACGCGGCCTTTGGTCCCGGTAAGCTCCACTTCTCGCATGAGCACTTCCGGGTCCACCGCAACTCCGGCGCCAATCATTATCTTGGATTTTAGATTATTTATGCCGCAGGGAAGCATTCTCAATCCATATTTCTTCCCGTCAAATTGGACTGTGTGCCCCGCGTTGGGGCCAACGCCCCCACGCGCCACAACCTCAGGATCATCTGAAATAGCAAGGTAAGAAGCGACCTTCCCCTTCCCCTCGTCCCCGAACTGCCCCCCAACGAGAATGGTTTTCATGGTCTAAATCCTCCCAGCCAATATCTCCACGCACCTTTTAAGCACTATTTCCGGCTTCGCTTTCGCAGAAGTGCCCGCGGCTTTTGAGTGCCCGCCTCCGGCCCCGTGGAATTCGTTCCCAATCTGCGTCATCACTTCATTCAAGGGAATGGGGATGCTCTTCCGCGCACGGGCGGAAACCTTCGTCTCCCCATCCGCCCTTTTCCACCGCCCAACGAAAACAGCATCAGCAAATTCCGAAAGAGCGGAAGCAACATAGGATTCGTTCTCGCGCACCTTCACAGTGGCGATGAGGTAATTCCCATGCCTGGTTATCCTCATCTTCTTCACGGATTTCAGCACCAGCTCCTTCAGCTCAAGCGTCGGCTCCGGTTCCCCAAACGGGAGTATCTCCGGGTAATCCTTCCCGGATTTCTCCATAAGGGAAACAAGCGCCTTGAATGTGGATAAATGCCCGCCCTTGAAGCGCGCACTATCCGCAACAATCCCGCATGCAAGGGCAAAAGCGACATCGGGGGTAATCTCAGGAAGGATTCCCGCAATAATTTCAGCCGCAGCCGCGGCGGTTGAATCCCGCAAAACCAACTCGCCCTTGAGCATGTGGTCGTTCTCCCTATGATGGTCTATAATCAGCAGGATGCGCCATCCTTCCGAGCTTTTCAAAAGGGTGGGCGCGCTCGTATCCGCTATGATCAGCCCGTCATAATCCCCTTTCTTCAAAGAGGAAAGCTTTACCGGGGAAATGCCCATTTTTTCCGCAAAAATCCTCCCAGGCACATCCATTTTGTCTTCTATTGCAATCACGGAATTGGGAAAAACAGAATGCAGGGCATAAATGGAGGAAAGCGCATCCACGTCCGCGTTCATGTGGGACGCAATCACGATGCGCTTGTTCCTATGAGCAGAAAGGAAAGAAAGGAACTTACCCTTCAATTCATTCATTCTGCCCCAGCTCCTCCTTCAGCTTCTTCTGAAGCCTGAGAAGCTCGCTCTTCACCTTTTCCTCCTGGGAATTGAGCGTCTTCACGCGCATCTCCATGAGGTTCTTCCTCTCGGCAAGGTCCTTCTCCGCGTCCGCAGCCGTGGTCTTTATCATGACGCTGCCTATCGCCTTATAGACGCTGCCCTTCGCCGTCTTGAGCTCCTCAAGCGCGAGGTTTGACTCGTTCAGCTGCATCTGTATCTGCTGCTTCTGCATCATCACAGCCTGCAGCTGCCTCTCGTAGTTCTGGAGCTGCATAACTTCCCTTTCTATTTCATTCTTGTCCGCCATCTTTCACACCTTCAATAGCCTGTAGGTAACGCAGGTATGCGTTCAGCGTCGCACGGAGCGCCACCACATCGGAGCACTCCGCCTCAACCACAACCTCCTTCCCGGCGCGATAGGCGCGGGAGGAGAACCTGCCCTCCTTCTCCCCTTCCCCCCTGAGCGCGCGGAGCGCATCCTCCGCGCTTTTCATATCCGGAAAACCAACCCTGAGCGTCCCGGAGCATCGCATCTAATCAGTGCTCAGCTCCTTCGCCAGTGGCGGCCTGACCTTGAAGAGGACCTTCGCCCCGGTGGGCGGGAACTCAAAGGTCTTCAGGCTGGATATGGTAACCTTGTTCCCCGTCTGCCATTCGTTGTATTCCCCCATAGCCTCATTCACCCTTCTTGTTCTCCTCGGAGAGCACACGCCTCGCCGTTTCTCCGGCCTCGCTGGTGAGCGAATAGGCCGCGCCGGCTATCTTAGCCCCGCAGGACCAGCACTCCCAGAGCGCGTACGACACCCTCTTCACCGAGCGCTTGCCGCACTTCGGGCACTCGTACCTCTTCCTCCTCCTGTCGTCAGCCTGTTCCCAGAGCTTCCTTATCTTCCTTCCGTATCTTGCGGTCCTCATAACCCAACACCTATATGTAAGACCTGAGCTCCTTCCCCTTTGCGAGCGCAACGTCTATGCATTCCATGACCTCGGACTTCTTCATGCTGCCCGGGCCAGACTTCTGCATGCACACCACATATCCGTCAATCGTGCCAACGGTAAGCTGGCAGTCGGACGCGTGCTCCTCGGACCTGAGCGGGTCCAAAAGGATTTTGTCCCCCACCTTTATGAAGGTGGATGTAAGCGGCTTGTCCGGCATATTGAGCGGGCCGGTGTAGTCCTTGCGGACTATCTTCCCGTCAACGACCTTCGGGACCTTCGTGTCCGTAAGCGCGGC
>JAGVON010000001.1 GCA_020052735.1 archaeon
AAACCCGCTATACAGCGGCACTAGGGATATATTCCCGTTTCAATTAGTATTTGTTTGTGAGATAATGGAATTGCGCTTGCCGACAGGAATGAAGATAACCCTTAGCAGGGCGGAGGAGGCCGCAGCCGGGAGGCTGCTCGTGCGCGAGATGCTCCTTTACTCCGAGAAGGTGGATGCGGAGGACATGCGCGCGTTCTTTGAGCAATTGGTGAAGGCGCGGCTCCCGCTGCTGGGCTTCCTGGATTTCTCAGGCATATTCTCGCTCAATGCGTTCCGGCTAATCATACGCAGGAAGAACAATACGGTGAAATTCTACATACGGGAAAAGAAGGGGCTGCAGGACATGGCTGCGCTAGTTTTCCCGTTCAGGTTCGGGGAGCTGGGCGAGATAGAGGAAGCACGGGGGAAGGCTGCCATACTCTCAAAATTCTACAAGATTAACGGGGGCAGGTACAGCTTCCTGGATTTCATGCTCAAGGAGAACGTGGAGGAGCTTGAGCTTAGCCTGAGCAAGGTGCTGGGCGGGTTCGTGGCCGCGGGGAACGCGATTGACGAGAAGGGCAGGCGGAGGAGCGTGGTGGTGACCGACCCTGAGAAGTTCATGCGGATAAACCTGGAGGAGAACTCTTCCATATACCTGGAAGTGCTGGACCCCATACCCAAGAGGATACACACAAGCTCCAAATTCCCTGTGTTTGAGGAGAGCGGGGTTACGCTGGGCGTGGATAACTACGACCCGATGCAGCACACGCTGATTGCCGGGACTTCGGGCTCGGGGAAGACCAAGGCGCTTTATGTATTGCTTAAGGCGATTGAGGCGAAGTACAAGGATGGGGCGAGGATAATAGTGATTGACCCGCACGGCGAATTCACCAAGACGTTCAAGGGCACGAAGATGGTGGATTTCGTGCAGAATTACATAGAGCCGCTGGACGTGGGCGGGCAGAAGACGCCCATGCTCACGCAGTTGATTTCGCAGCTGATTGCATCCTCCATAGGGCAGGAGAACAAGTACTCGGAGAGGGTGCTGTTCTACGCTGTGCATCTGCTCAGCTCAATAGACAAGCTGGATTTGATGAACATAAGCGCGCTGCTTACCGATGCGACCACGAAGGCTGAGTTCGTGAGCATGTGCGACAACGACGAGGTGAAGAGGTTCTTTGACGAGGAATACAACGACATCTACATCCACCATTTCAATACGGCGATTTTGCCCATCCTCAATTTCATAGGGGAATACCAGCTGTACCTGGGCAAGGAAAAGAAAATGGAAAAGCTCGGGGACCTCCTGGAGAAGAACAGGATTACTGTGGTCTCGTTTGACCCGCACTTCTTCGGCAGGAGGATGATCAGCTTCCTTGCCGGCGCGATAATCAACCAGATGTACATACTGGCGATTACGGGAAAATTGATGGACAAGCCGACCATATTGGTGGTGGATGAATTTCCGCGCGTTGAGACGAGGGTTACGAGGGACATACTCTCGGAGACGAGGAAGTTCAACCTCTACGCGTACCTTTCGTGCCAATACCTTGGGCAATTGAGCAAGGAGGTTCTGGATGCGATTGTGTCTAACACCAGGAACTTGATAGCGTTCAAGCTGAACAGGCAGGATGCCGCGATGCTGAGCTCTGTGATGGAAATCAAGCTGGAAGAGTACTTCAAGAAGCACAGGGCGCAGGCGGAGCTGGAAGAGTCAAAGAAGGAGATGTTCATACGGCTCAACCAAAGAGAGTGCATAGTGCGGCTGTATGACGGAAGGAATTACATGCTCCCGATGAAGATGAGGATAGTGGACATGGAGAAATGGGGGCTGCATGAGTCCGCTAGGGATGAGGGAGAAAGGCAAGCGCAAGGGAAAGGGGCCGGGCCTGACGAGAAGCCCCCGTCAGATAAAAAGCCCGGGCTTCCTGACCCAATAATAGACGGGCCGGGGGAGAAGATAGATGTGGACGTGGATAAGCCCCGGAAATTAGGATATGACGCAAGGAAGGACATATTCGGGAACTATCATACGATG
This sequence comes from archaeon, assembly GCA_020052735.1. Classification (GTDB taxonomy): domain Archaea; phylum Micrarchaeota; class Micrarchaeia; order Anstonellales; family Bilamarchaeaceae; genus CAIXOA01. The sequence goes on from JAGVON010000001.1 coordinate 2,021, forward strand.
CGCTGACAGGCAAGGTTGAAAATATCGTATTTGAGCTCCTTCTTATTTTCCAATTCTTCGGAGATTTGGGCTAGCAGGGTGGATTTCAGGGACTTGTATTTGTCCGGCAGAAGTGGAGCGTTGCCCACCGCATGCTTGAGGTTCTTGGAATTGAAGCAGAACATCGCGTCCTGTGCGTTCTCGCAGTTGTGCGAGAAGTAGAGGTCGGAAGAGTTGCTGCAGCTTTCCACCTCAAAGGAGCGCGCGAGGTTCAGCGAGTTGTAGGCGTTGATGCAGAAACTGGATGAGAACGCCATGGAGGAGCCGAAAACGTACTTTGAATCCCTGGGCCAGAAGGAGAAGCCGCAGAATTCATCATAGGAGTATATGGAGCCCTTGTAGCAGTTGCTGGACTGGTTGGCCAGCATCACGCCTATGATGTTCTTGTTCTCGCCAATCATTATCTCGGAAACAAAGAAGGCAATTTTCCAGAGGGAGTCCTTTGCGGAATCTAATGATGTTATGTCGGATTCATCCATGCGCAGGATTTCACCGAGCTTCACTCCCTCGTTCGCCTTCACCAGGCGGTCGCGGGGGTAGAATTTGTAGGGGGCGTGGGAGCTCAGCGAGGTGGGCCTGCCGGTTGCCGCGGAAACTGCCGACCTTGTTTTTATCACGTGGCGCAGGAGCCAATCGCCGTAGGCGTCCATGCCCTGCAGCTCTTTTCCGAGGACTATCCTCGTGGTCTTGCGGAATGCGTCCTCTATTATGCCCTTGTCCGTGCCTTCCTTGAATTCTTCGGTATGGAAGCCCTTGGGGATTTCCGGCTTTCTCGGGTCTGCGGACACTAGTTCAAATAAGGAGGGGAGGGATTTGTTGCGCTTCAGCTCATCACGCATCTCTTCTATGAGCTTGCCCTTGAGCGAAAGGAATTTGTCGCGCTGGAGTTCTATGTTCCCGATTGCGTTGCGCCTGTTGCGCAGGTTGAAGGAGAAGAAGATGTTCTGGCAGTTCCAAGAGCCGAATGTGAAATAGGATTCGCTGCAGTCGAAGCATTCCCAGAGCTCTAGGGAGCGGGTGTTTTTGTAGCATTCCATGCTGCTGAGCATGAAGGAGGAATAAGCATCATTATTGACTCCGAGGAGATGCTTTCCCCCGCGAACCATGGAACTGAAGCCCACGTATTCGGAATCCCAGATATAGTTGGAGCGGAGGACGTGGAAGGAGTTCTGGATATTGGTGCTCTGGGAGACGTCCCTGGAATTGGAGAGGATTATGTTGCCGGAATAGAGGAAGCGCTCATGGAAAGCGTCAATTATGGAATCTATGTCCTTGATTTCATTTATGGAAAGCGGGGTGGGCTTTGTAGTTTGCGTGTCCTCTAAAGAGATGAATTTTGCGCCTTTGCAATAATCTTGGACCGCAACGTAAACGTCCTTGCCGGAAATGGCGGAACGCTCCGCGCGCATGGGCTCAAGGTATTGGGTGAGCCATTTCTCGTATTCCTTCATTTCTCCTATTTCTTCTCCTAGGAGAAGGCGGCACATTGAGTTCCAGGAGCGGTTGAGGGTTTCGTAAGTGGTATTGATATCGCTCATGATTATACATTCATTACAATTGGTAGATATTGCTTGAGCCGCTGTGGAGCGGTTTAGAGCTTCCGGAGCACTTTCCAGAAGATGGGGAGGAGCTTGGACTCGGCTTTGCGGAGGTGCTCGGCGAGGGTGGAGGGGGAGAGGCCTGTGCGGTCGGCTAGCTCGTCTATGCTTATTTTCTTGGGGGTGTCGTAATAGCCGTAGTCGCAGGCGAGCTGGAATATCTCCAATTGCTTGGTGGTTATGAGCTCCTTGGCGGACTGGAGGTCAAAGAAGCCCGTGGTGCGGAACATGCTTAGGGATTTGGCGTCCTCTGGCTTGAGGTTGCGCTTGCGCTTGAGACTCACTTCGTTGTAATCCTTCTGCTCCTTCCATAAGCTCAGGAGGTCGTGCATCTCCTTGTGCGAAGGGGCGAGCAGGATTTCGGAATCCAGCCCTCCTTTTGTGACAGGGGATTCTAGGAGTTTTACGTTTGTCTGGTGGAGGATTTTGTAGGTCATCGCCTTGTAGCTGGAGGTGACGGAGAGGAGGGCACTATTGGGCGAGATGGTGATTATGTCCACCTTCTTTACGAGAGGATGCTTTTTCATGCGCTCTATATCCACTTTGGGCGTGGGAGAATTGAGCTGGATTACGTTTGTGATAAGGTCGCCGTGGATAGTGGAGAGCGTGGAGACGATGGTTGCATCCGGATTTTTTTCCGTGATGTCCACGAACCAGCAGAGGTGGTGGATGTCCACCTCAAAAAGGACTGGATGGGTTGGATGCGTGAGTTTATC
>JAGVON010000019.1 GCA_020052735.1 archaeon
AGGTCGCCGGACTTCTCCACGCGCCTCCACACTTCCAGCACGCCCGGTATGTGCGCCTTCTTGTCAGATGTGCGCACAAAATCCGTATAGGAAAGCCCGACCGCGTCCGCCATCGCCCTGAACGCTGCGGCGTTCTCCCCGCAAAGCTGCGCAGTGGTTATCCCGCGCGCCTCAGCGGCGTGCACATTTTTCAAACTGTTCTCGTCCGAGCCCGTGACCAGCGCCACGTCATAGCCGTGCGCCTTCCAGTACCTCCCTATCGCGTCCGTCTGCACGAATTCCAGCGCGTGCCCCAGGTGCGGCGCCGCATTCACATAAGGGATTGCCGTGGTAAGGTAGAAATTATCCTTTGCTTTTGCTATTTGAATCACCAGAGAAGAAGATTAAGCATGAAAAGGAATAAAAAAGCCCTCTCAAACCTCTTCCCCATCAGCAAGCCACTGCATGCTGTCCCTGACTGCCGCGCCGCATTTCTCAGGGTTTTCTCCCATGCCCTTGCCCAGTTCCATTATGGAGACCCGCCTCTCCCCGAACTTCCCTATGCCGTCGCATGGCAAGCGCTTCATGATGGTTCCGAGGGCCCCAGCTGCGTTCAGCGCCACTTCTTCGTTTTGGTCCTCAACCGCAGCAGCAAGCCTCTCCTTCAACCGCCCCGCCCCCTGCCCAGGCAGTGCGTTGTCCCAGTCCGTTTGCGGGTTTGCCTCCACTATTTTCCTTAGCAGCTTCGTAGCCGTGCCCCTCATTGGCGAATCCGTGGTGATTATCTCGTTCATCAGCGCAGGCACTGCCGTTTTGCCCAGATAAGCCATCGCGCGGAAGGCGGCTAGCCTGGCCCGGCCTGTCCGGCCCTGGACAAACTTATCCAGCAGCGCTTCTGGGGAATATTTCGCGGCAAGCTTCGCAATGGCCCCCTCCCCGGTTCTCCCCGGGCGGGGCCTGGCCTGGCCATTTTGCATGTGTTCATGAGTGTATGCAAGTGCTTTTAAATTACCCGCCAATTCCCCAACCCCTAAAACAAAATGAGGGGCGCCGCATGCGCAGCGCCCTTTCAAGGACTCAGCCGCAGTCCCCCGAGGCCGCTGCCCCGGAATCGGAAAGCGCCGAGCCGCATGCCCCGGGCGCGCTGTTGAACGCCTCGCACACCTTCGCCTGGTATGCCGCAGGGGTCCTGGAGCCGCTATACGTGTACTCGTTTATGATTATGGTCGGCGAGCTCCTCACCCCGTACTGCGTGGTCTTCTCTATTTCCGCATCCAGTATCCCAAACTTGTTGGCGTCAAACTCCGCAACCACCGCAGCCGCGTCCACGCCGGTCTCGTTCGCGACCGTGAGCCAGCACGTGCCTATGTCCGTGAGCGAGCACTCGGTGTTCGCCCTGCCCACGTACTCCGCCCACTTCCTCTCGCCGTACATGTTGAAGATTATCTTCTCCCTCACATCCTGCCAGAGCTCGGCGTTCCCGTGCAGCGAGCAATACTGCGTGCCGTTGTTCTGCGCGCATTCGCCCCCGCTCGGGTATATGATATAAACCGGCTCAAACTCCACATTGTCCGCAAGCTGATCAACAACCGGCACAAGCCCCGCCTCGGCCTGGTTGCCGTAAGGGCAGTAGCTCATCACGAACATGAGCACCTGCGGGCTGTCGCTCTTCGGCACGCCCGCCGCCTGGGATGCGGTGTCCGCCGCCGCCTGCTCCCTCAGGGTGCGCATCTGCTCCTCCACCACGCTTATCTCAAGCGCGCCGGACGGATAGATGTATTTGTAATCCCTTGAGACATAGACCGGCATCTCCTGCCCGCCTATGTTGTAGTAAAGCTCAATGAATTCGCCCTGGTCCGCGTACCTCACGTACGTGACGTCCGTCTGCTGGCCGCTGCTGATGAATATGTTGTCCTCAAGCAGGGCTGCGATGTTAGCCACCTTCGCATTGTCCAGCACGAACGTGCCGTTCGCCGCGGCTGCGCCCCCGGTTGCGGGCGTTACGCCCATCCCCGGGAACACAAGGAACCCGATTATCAATCCAAGCACGAGCCCGCCCACGCCCCAGAAATAAAGCATGTTTTCCTGGCTAAGCTGCTTCGCGCCCTCCTCTTTTTTCTTTTCTTCCGCCATTCAGTTCACCCACTAGGATACCCTTAATGAAATATTTTGACATTACCGGTTTAAATAACTTTCCGAAAGGTGCGGCGTAGGACGTTATTTCCCCGTGCCCCTTTTCCTCTCTGCCTCAACAACCCTTTCCTTCGCAATCGCGAGCGCGGCCGCGCGCGTGTCCCCGCCCTTCGCCCTCCCCATCACCAATTTGGTGTTGTTGGTGATTTTCTCCGTAACCACGCTGAACATCTTCTTCTCGTCCCAGCCCATGGTCTCGCAATAGGAGGAGATGACTCCGCCGGCATTCGCGAGGAAGTCCGGAAGGATGAGCACCCCCCTCCCCATAAGTTTCTTCTCCACCTCATACGTCATGGGGATGTTCGCCGCCTCGGCGACGATTTTCGCCTTCACATCATCCACGTTCGCGTCCGTAATCACATTGGGGCGCGCCCCCGGAATCAAAATATCCACGGGCAGCTTGAACAGCTCCGCGGGAGGGAGAACCTTCCCCTTCCCGTGCGCCGTCACTGTTTTTTTCGTCGCCTTGGTCTCCATCAATGCGTTGTAGTCCAGCCCGTTTATATCATATATTACGCCCCTGGAGTCCGAAACCGCGACCACTTTCGCGCCCCACTCAGAAAGGAACTTCATCGCGAACGTGCCCACGTTCCCGAAGCCCTCTATCGCCACGGTCATCCCATCCAGTTTCTTCCCCTGGGATTCCACCGCAGTTTTGATGCAGAGCGCAACCCCGTAGCCCGTGCTCCCCAATTCGTGCGGAAGCCCGCCCATGGACGCCGGCTTTCCCGTGGTCGCCCTCCTGTCGCCTATCTGGTCCGCGAACTGCCCCATCTCCTTTTCCGTGGTGTTCATGTCCGGGCCCGCGATATAAAGGTCCGGTATGAATTTCCTCACCTTGTCCGCAAAGGCGCGTATGGCCGCCTCCTTCTGCGGGCTCTTCGGGTCAAACCTGATCCCGGACTTCGCGCCGCCGAACGGGATGTCCGCAAGCGCATTCTTCCACGTCATCGCGCGTGCGAGCCCCATCACTTCCTCCGTGGTCACATCCGGCTGCAGGCGCATCCCGCCCTTCCCCGGCCCCCTTGCGGTGTTGTCTATCACAAGCACGCCCCGCATCCCGGTTTTTGCGTCAAAAACCTCCAAAACATATTCAGGCCCGAACTCGTCCTTCGCTTTCATGCATCTCACCGATTAGATATGTGGCGGTTATTTCCAACAAACTATTAAAAAATAAATGCCCGGTCAAGGGCGGGAGCCATCAACCCTGCCCACGAAATCCCCTACCAGCTTATTGAATTCCTCCGGCCTCTCCGCATGCGGGAAGTGCGTCGCGGACCTGAATATTTCCATCTCCATGTGCGGCATCCTCCCCCTCAGGATTTCCAGGGCGTGGGGGCCCACCAGGAAATCGCCGTTCCCGGCCACCGCAAGCACGGGGATGCGCAAATCCCGCATGCCCTTCCCGATTTCGTCCCCGTTCTCCACCATCGCCCTGAACGCCGTGAGGAAAGTCCCGTTCCCCATGTCAAGGACGGATTCCACGAACTTCCTGTAGGTGTCCAGGGAAACGCCGCTGAATGTCGCCGCCTTGAAATAGAGATATGAGGGCACCATGAACACCCCGCTCCTGAAATTCCTCGCATACCACCTCGCCACCTCCGCGCTCTGCGGTTCGCCAAGCGCCCGCTCCACCGCCCCTATGAAGGGCCCGAACATCCACCCATAAGGCAGGGTGTCCATCGGGTTCCCCGGGACCGGGCTGACCATCACCATGGAATCCACAGGGCTCCCATCCGCGGCTGAGGCCAGCGCGCCTATGAGGGTGCCCATGGAATGCACAACAAGCGTCACCCTTTCCAGCCCCAGGCGCGCCATAAGCCCCAGGGTGTCTCCGGCGCAGTCCTGCAGGTATGTCGCAGGGGTGGAGCAGCCCAATCCGCTCTCCCCATGCCCGCGGTTGTTGAAGAAAAGGAGGTTGCAATCCGAAAACCGGTGCATCTGCGCCTTCCATTCCGAGTGCCTCAGGCACCATCCGTTTATGAAAACCAGCGTGCGCGCGCCCTTGCCCGCCTGGGGCATGCAAATGTATTCCAGCTCCACATCCCCGGTGCGGAACCTCTCCTTCGGCCACCATTCCCTCGGGCGTTCAAACTGCAGCGCCTGCATGCATATCCACATGTGTGAAAAGCCATTTAATGGTGTATGCGCAGGCGCGCATTTTTTGCACAGGGGGGCGCGAACGCCGCCCCGCCACGTTTATAAATATATCCAATTATGGATATATCCATGTTCCACGCGAAGGGCGCCCGCAGGAAGGGCGATTTCCCGTGCGCGCCGCCTTCCGGCGCAAAGGGCACGGCGGCCATGAAGATGACGGGCAACGCGGGAAGGATGATGATGCGCAAGATGGGCATGCTCTTCGTGCTCTGGCTCGTGAAAAAAAAACAGATGAAGGCGTACGACGCCATGAGGATGATGAGGGACGACGGGATTCCCTTCGCGACAGCGAACCGCATCTACCCGCTCTTCGCGCACATGGAAAAAGGCGGCCTGGTGAAAGGAAAGAAAATCCCCCGGGACAAAAGGGGAGCGAAGGAATATTCTATAACCGATAAGGGGGAAGCGCTGCTCAGGGAATGCAGGAAGAGGTTCTGCGGCGGCCTCATGGGCGAATACCTGCGCGACATGGTGAAATGAGATGGCAGGCGGATTGGATGGGCGCCGGCTGGATAAGGTGCTGACATGGTGAGGGAAATAATCAAGCTGGAGAGGGTGAGCAAAACCTACTTCATGGGCGAATCCAGGGTGGACGCCCTCCGCGAGCTCTCGCTCACAATCCACGAGAACGACTACATGAGCGTCCTCGGCCCCAGCGGCAGCGGCAAGAGCACGCTGCTGCACATGATGGGGCTCCTTGACATCCCTTCCAGCGGCAGGGTGCTTGTGGACGGCAAGGACGTCTCCCAGCTCCCTGAGAACGCGCTCGCCCGCATCCGCGGGAAGAAGATAGGGTTCATATTCCAGGTGTTCAACCTCGTCCCCTCGCTCACCGCGCTGGAGAACGTCGCGCTGCCCATGATGATTTACGATGTCCCCAGATACGAAAGGGAAAAAAGGGCGGAGGAGCTCCTGTCCTCGCTGGACATGGGCAACCGGATAAACCACCTGCCCGGCGAGCTTTCGGGCGGGCAGCGCCAGCGCGTCGCCATAGCCCGCTCCCTCGCCAACGACCCGGAGATAATACTCGCGGACGAGCCCACGGGCAACCTGGACTCAAAGACGGGCGAGGAAGTGATAGAGATATTCCACCGCTTCCACAGGGACGGCAAAACGCTCGTCGTGGTCACGCACGACCCGGACATCGCCAGGAACACGGACGAGGTGGTGCGCATAAGGGACGGCACGGTGGTTGAGCACGAGATATCCAAGGAGCATTCCATCCGCGCGAACGGCGGGATGGAGCTCGTCGGCGGGATAAAATCCAAGGTCAATGAGAAACTCGGACTAAAAAAGAAGGTGAAATGAATGGAAATGAAACATGCGCTGTTTGCGCTTCTGTTGTTGGGATATGCATTTGCGGGGCTTTCCATTTCGGACTATTCGGTCAGCCCGGAGACGATTGAGCCTGGAGGCTCTGGCTACGTGACCTTCACGCTGTCCAACCCGTCCGAGACCGACACGGTCAACCTGGTCTCGGTGAGGGTGACGTCCGCCGAAGCGCTGGGCGCGAACCGCCAGTTCTCCGTCGGGGACGTGGAGCAGAGCTCGTCAACGATACTGACCGTGCCTTTCAAGTCATCCGATTCGCTTGCCAGCGGCATATATACCGTGGAAGTGAGGGCGGCCGGCACCACAGTCACGTATGTATATAACGCTGTCACGGGCGATTTCCGCACCGACCGCGAGCAGGTGGAGAAGATAGCGTCCATCCCCGTCAGGGTTGTGCGCAACCCCATCCTCACCATCCAGCTCAGCAGCGAGAACCTTGATGACGTAACCGAAGAGACGATAACGGTGTCAAACTCAGGGGGCGCGGCTTCCAACCTGCGCATGTCCATAACCAGCAGCGGAGTGGGCTTCCTGAACACGGATGAAGTGGTGTTCGGAACGGTTGAGGATTCGGCGCAGGAGGCGGTCACCATAGATGCGCGCGGCGCATCCGACGGCGCCACAAAGCTCACCTTCCTCATAACATACAGGGACGAGCTGGGCGAGGAGCACAACACCACCAAGCAAATCCCTGTGACCATAAAGAAGGGCGAGGGCGACTTCCGCTTCTCGCAGCAGGCGCCCATAACCACGGGCGAGGACGACACGCTGACGATGTCGGTCACAAATTCCGGGGACCCGGTGCAGGACCTGCAGCTCACATTCTCCTCATCCTCCGGGGTTGTGCTGCGCGGCATGAACAAGGTGGAGATAGGCGACCTCGCGATGGGCGAGAGCAGGACAGTTGAAATCCCGCTGGTCGCGAACCTCCAGCCGGGCACGAACAGCGTCAACGCATCCCTCTCCTGGGTGGAGCAGGGGGAGAACCGCGAGGGCACCATAACGATTCCGCTCAGCGTGAAATCCGATTCGGAAGTGGGCGTCTACCTTGACGCAAACCCCACCCCGCTCGTTGCGGGCGGGCAGCACACCCTTTCCGTGACCGTATCCAACCTCGGCTCCTATTCAATACAGGGGGTCACGGTTGACCTGGACAGCGACGCCCTCACCCTGCTCACGGTGCAGCCGGAGCAGTACATCGGCGGCCTTGACAAGGACGACTTCTCAAGCGTCCAGTACAAGGTGCAGGTCGGGAACGTCCAGCCCGGGGAATACAACGCCACGGTCGTGGTCTCGTACAGGGACGCGTCCGGCGCCAGCATTTCCGAAACCAAGCCGGTGGTCATGAGGGTTGAGGCGGCCCCGCAGTCCGGGGACGCGACGGGCACCCTCCTGCTGCTCGCCATAATCGCGGGCGCGGCGTACTGGTACTTCCGGATGAGGAAGCCCAAGGCAAAACAATGAAGACCGACGACATGGTTTCGTACTCGCTGCGGAACCTCAGGCACCAGAAGGTCCGCACCTGGCTCACCATAATCGGGATAGTGGTGGGCGTAGCCGCAGTCATAGTGCTGGTGGGGCTCGCGGACGGGCTCCGCAATTCCGTTTCCGACCAGCTTGCGGCCTTCGGCCCCAAGACAATCATAATAAGCCCCGTGAGCATAAGCGGCGGCATCGGCGGGGGCCCCACGAGCCTGCGCCCCACGCTCGGGAAGCTGTTTGAGCGGGACGCGGATCGCATCTCGCGCATTGAGGGCGTCCAGCTCGCCACCAGGACCGTGATGGTGAACACCGACATGAAGTTCGGGGACAGGAGGGTGAGCGCTTCCGTTATGGGCGTGGACCCCGATGGCTTCTCCGAAACCACGAGCATCAAGGTAAGCCAGGGCAGGTTCCTCCAGCCGGGCGACAAGCGGGTGGCGGTCGTGGGCAGCGGCATTGCAACCGACACGTTCGGCGACGACGAGGTCCGCGTGAACAGCATACTTGAGATAGGCGGGCAGAAATACCGCGTGGTGGGCGTGCTTGAGGAAAGCGGCGCCTCCTTCGGCCCCGGGGACAGCTCGGTGTTCGTCTCGTACGAGGACGGAAGGGAGCTCGCCGGCAATTCGCTCGCCCCAAGGGAGGTCAGCGGCATACGCGTGATTGTCGGCGAGGGCTTTGACACGGAGGAAGTGGCGGGCAGGATTGAGTACGCGCTCGCGTCCCAGCACAAGGTGCCCCTTGACGACGAGGACTTCACAGTCATAACGCCCAAGTTCATAGCGGACCAGGTCAATTCCATTCTAGGCACGCTCACGCTTTTCCTCGGCGCCGTTTCCGGCATCGCCCTGGTGGTGGGCGGGGTGGGCATCTCAAACACGATGTTCGTGAGCGTGATGGAGCGCACAAAAGAGATAGGCGTCCTGAAATCCGTGGGCGCGGAGAACTGGCAGATAGAGCGCCTCTTCATTGTGGAGGCGGCGATGATAGGGCTGGTGGGCGGCGCCATGGGCGTCCTCTTCGGAATAGGCGTCGTGTCCCTCATGGGGCTTTTCGGCATCTATGCCGCCCCTTCCCTCCCCACCATATTCATCTCATTCATGATAGCGATGGGCGTCGGGATGGCGGGCGGGTTCATACCCGCGAGGAACGCGGCGAAGATACCCGCGGTTGAGGCGATGAGGTATGATTAGATGGACCTGATGGAGACGACCATGTACGGGGTGAAGAACCTCAGGACCAGGCATCTCCGCTCCACCCTCACCATCGTGGGCATAGTGCTGGGCATAGCCACCATAGTCACGCTAATGTCAATAGGGGAGGGCGTCCGCCAGGACATAACCAAGCAGCTGGACGCGTTCGGGACCGACATCATTTTCGTGGTGCCTTTCAGCACCGAGAGCTTCACGACCTCCAGCGTATCCATAACAACCTCCGGCAAGCTGTACGAGCGGGACGTGGATTACATAGAGAGGGTGCCGGCGGTGGAGGGCGTCTCCCGCGTCCTGTTCGGCCGCGCATCCCTGAGCTTCCGCGGCAAGGACATCTCCGCAGCCATATACCCTGCGGACGCGGCCACCTTTGAGCAGTTCGGCGACTACTACCAGATAGAGGAGGGGAGGTATTTCCGCGACAGCGAGGGGAAGGTGCTCGTCCTCGCGAACGATGCCGCCAACACGATGTTCGGGGACAACCACATCGGCCCCGGAAACATAGTATATGTCAATGACGAGCCCTACCGCGTGGTCGGCGTGCTGAAGAAAATAGGCACCTCGCTCAGCCAGCAGGACGACTCCAGCATATTCATGCCATATGAACAAGGGAGGGACGTGCTCTCCGAGTTCCTCGCCCCGGGCGAGGTCTTCGCCATATACATAAAGATACGCCCGGGCTATGACCCGGACGAGGCGGCGGCGCTCGTGGAGAGGCAGATTGCGAACGCCCACCGCGTCTCCCTTGACAAGAAGGACTTTTCCGTCATAACGCCCGCATTCATAAAGGAAACGGTGGGCGTGGTGCTCGGCCTCCTTGACCTGTTCCTGCTCGCCATAGCCGCAATCTCCGCCTTCGTCGGCGGCATCGGCATCTCCAACACGATGTTCATGAGCGTGCTTGAGCGCAGGCGCGAGATAGGCGTGCTCAAGGCCATAGGCGCCACGCGCTCCACAATCCTGCTCATATTCGTCATTGAGAGCGCCCTCATAGGCGCGGTGGGCGGCATAATAGGGCTTGCGCTCGGCTGGCTCGTGCTGCTCGGCGTGGGCGCAATAGGCGTCCCATACATAATCGGCATCCCCCAAATTGCATTCGCCTTTCTCTTCTCCGTGGGCGTGGGCGTTATTGCCGGGCTCATACCCGCGCTCAACGCCTCCAAGGTGCCTGCGGTTGAGGCGCTGCACTACGAGTAGTTGTTTGTATCAGGATATGCTACAAATTTTTTTGTGCGATAGCTTTATATATTTTGCACTTGAGGTGTCCCTGCTGATGCCCCGCTTGGGGCATTTCGGTTATCCTGGAAAGGATGTGTCCGTTGTGGCCTCTAGCGGGCGGTCGCCCAAGAATGCGGTGGCTGGACTATAACTCACCGCAGGAAACCCCTGCTTGCTATGCTCTCAATGGCGCGAAGGAGATAACCTCTAAAACGAACGAATGGGCAAGGAACGTAATCCGTAGTCGTTTGAGGAACTCTTTCACCGAGTCCAGAAGGCAGAGGCATCGGCATTCGGCAAGGTGGAGTGAATGGCAAAGAAAAAGTCTAGCAGAAAAGTTGGAAAATCCCCTAAAAAACTAATCAGGAAAAAGCCGTCCCGCAGGAAAAAAGGCGGAAGGGGCCCGAGCGGAAAGAAAAAGGCATCCAAGGTCCATAAGCTGCTTAAGTGGCTTCGGCTAAGGAAGTAGTTTTCTTCATTTCAATACTTTCCCCGTTTTCATAAACCACAAATACAAATCCAATTCCCCCTGGCTCATCCTCGCTTCCTTCGCTATCCCCGCCAGCATTCCTTCTATTTCCAGGTACCTTCTCTTCCCCAGCGCCTTCGGAATCTCTTTTATGTATCCGTACTTATGCAAAATGAAAAGTATGTGCCTGTCTATTATCGCCACATCAAAATAGCCGAGGTTCCGCAGGAAGTGGCTCGCCTCCTTCCACCCCAGCCCCTTTATGTTTTCCACCAGCCACTCCCTCATCTCAGTTTCCAGTTCCCTGTTTTCAGTTTCCAGCTTTCCGCCGCAAAGCGCAAGCAGTTCCTCCTTCACCTTCTTCCCCCGCGCCTCCACTATGAATTTCCCCCGCATGTTGTAGAAGCGGTGCCCCAGTTCCCTGAGCCGCGCAACGAGTTCCGGATGCGGCAAATTGCAGAACCCCTCCGCCCCCAACTCATTCTGTATCCGCATCCCCCCGTGCGCAGTATAGTTTGCAGTAAGTATGCAGAAGCACAGCTCCGAGAACCACCTTTCCTCGCCTCCCTTCCCCGCCTCGGAGAATTCCCGCAGCCGCCGCTCCACGGTTTCGCGCACGGCGCTTCCGCGCACCCTTTCCAATTCCGCAAGCAGCTCTTTTTCCCCCACCAAGAACCCCGTTCGTTTTTCGTACCGCAGCATTTATGAATATTGCAGGGCTAATGCATGCGGTGGTTTTTATGGCAAAAGCAAAGCTGATAGAACTATTGAACATGGGGCTTGAGCTGGAGCACCAGGCCGAGGCGCAATACCTCAGCCATGCGACTCTTTTGCAGGGCGAGACCTCGGACACGATCACGGCGCGCCTCACGGAAATTGCGGGCGACGAGCACAAGCATGCGGGAATGTTCCGTGCGTGCCTTGAAATCCTGGATGCCGCGCCCTCAATAAAGATGCACGAGGGGCATCCCGCGGCCGGCACAAAGAACATCCTCAAGGTAAATTTGAAGGACGAGCGCGAAGCCGTGGACTTCTACCGAACAATCATCGCGGAAATCCAAAAATCCAAGGCGGAGCTTCCCTATGAATACGAGTTCATTGAGCACAAGATAAGGCACATCATAATGGACGAGCAGGAGCACGCATTGGAGATTAGGACGCTGCTCGGCGAATAAATCAGGTGCGCGCGAAAACCTTCGCAGTGTTCCGCGCCGGGTTAAATCCCAGCTTTTTTTCCTGTTTTCTCAAATCATCAATCCTAGTGACGGGGAAATCGCTCCCGTAAATAAGCTTGCGTATCAGCTGGTTCTTCCCCAGCCCGAACGCCCTCAGCCCCGTTCTGTACATGCTGTTCCGTTCCATCTCAAGGATTCCATTCACCCTTGAGAAGGCGTACTGCGCCCTGTCACCGAAGTCATAATTCTTGCATTCGCATGCGCCATAAGCGCCCGCAGGCCTGTCCCCTGTCCAGAGCAGCCCGCCCATGTCGCCATAAACATTGGGGTATTTCCCCACCATCTCCAATGCATGCTCAAAATGCCTGACCGGGACCCCCCGCCTCTCCCAGTGGGTGACAACCGCAATGTCAGGGGTCCCCATGTGCGCGAGCACGATCCTCAGGTTCGGGTGCTTTTCCGCAACAGCCGTGAGCCGCGCCGGGTCGGCTATCACGATGTCCCCGTCCACCTGGGTGGTCTGGAAAACCCCCGTGTGCGTGACAAGCACCGCGCCAATCTCTTCCATGGCTGAATACATCCTTCCAAGCTCTTTCGCACCAAGATTGCCCGGGTTGAATTTCTGTGAGATAGGATGGAACTTCACGACCGGCCTCCATCCATTGCCCAATTTCTCATTAAGCTCAACAAGCGCCTTCAGCCTTTCCTGCAGAACCGCCGCGGCGTTGCCACGGTTGGGGTCCACGCTCACAGAACCGATTATCTGCTCCGGGAACGCCTCAACAAGCCGCAGCATCTCTTCGTGCGTGGGCGTTGGCGAGCCCGGATAGTCTATCGTGAGCAAAACAAGTTTTTCGGGATGGCCCCCGCCCTTCTTCGCGAGGTACATCTTATCCACCACGTGCGGCAGGGTGGGGAAAGCCGCAAACTGCAGCGTTAGCATTATTTCCGCAATCATGGCGTTTCCTTCGTATTCAGGATGCTCTGCGGCAAATTCCCCCAGCGCCTTCCCCCTGTAATCAAAATTAAGCCACGGGGACGTATCGCGCCCGATATAGCGGTCGGACGCGTTCTCCGGCTTTACGAAATGCGCGTGCCCGTCCACCTCAACCATGAAGATATACTACCGACAACTCTTTTTATACCTTTCTAAGGACGTAAATAGGGTTCATTTTGCTGAAATGGTCATTTCCGTATTCTATTCTTTCTATCCGGAAATAATTCCCCAGGACCTTCTCCAGTTTTTCCTTTCTGGGGATGTTTGTCTTCGCATTATGCAGCTCAAGGAATTTCACCCCCTCGTAAAGGCTTTTCGGGAGGGCGCCATCCGCCACCGCCTCTTTAAGGTGAAGGCATGCCTCGGTCCCCTTTCCATACTCCTCATCCAGATGGTATGTCCGCATGAACACAGGGAACAGCATCCATTCATAAGTTCCCATCCCCTTTGGTTTTTTCTTGTACGCCTCCGCAATCTCCCTGTCGTCCGGCAGGTGGTCGCCGTGCCTCACCCAAATCCTCTGCACAGCAACTCCGTTTTCCTTCAGCAGCGAAGCCACCCTCCCCGCCACTTTTTCCCCATCCTCAAAAGGTATTACGGTAAAAGCAGCATCGCCAACAATGAGGTCAAATTTCTCCGGGAAATCCATATCCCTCCAATCCCGCTTGGACAGTTCTTCCTTGTGCGGCTTCTCCTTCATCAGCAGCCCAAGCGCCTCCATATTCTTCTCGGACCAGTCGCACAGCACTATCCTCAGCTTATATCTTGCGGCAAGGTCCCTGAACTCCGCAGTTGAACCAAGGACAAGCACGCTCCCGCCCTTCGGGACGGCGCGGAAATACTTTTCATAAATCTCCATTTCGCTTTTGGATGGCCTGGATGGAGGCGTGTATTCCTTCCACATCTTCGCGAGCTCCTCAGCCCACATGTGCGAATCATCTTTCATGGATAATCTTCCCACCAATGTCATTATTGCTTTCTCAGGACATAAATCCGGGCAGGTACGGGCCTGCTTCGGTCCAGGTAATCCTCGCTGCCGTGCATCACGCCCTCTTTGCTGAAAAATCTGCCCACAGTCTCTTCGAACCTACCTTCTTCGGGCAGGTACAGGCAGAATTCCGAGTTCTTATACCCCAATTTTTCTATTTCCCCGAGTAAGGCGGCAACGGCATCGTCCTTCTCTGCCGCCTTCGCAAGTGCGTCCCATATATCCCTGTAGAATACCGCATCCTTGCCGAAATCGTAGTATGCCATCATGAATGCCCCGCTGGCATCCATTATGACTCTTTCCGGCTGGTTCCTGATGCGCCTTAATACTCCCAGGACTTCTTCCTCACTTACCTTCTCCCCCGGCTTTCTTGTGTAAAGCCGGGGCAAAAACAGCCCGCCCTTCTTAAGTGAATCCCTTATCCTTCCCAGAAGTTTCTCGTGGTCCTTTCCCATAATCACATTGAGCGCATTGTCCCCGAGCACAACATCAAATTCTTCCCGGAATTGCATCTCCCTCCAGTCGGAAAGCACAAACTTTTCGTCCCGCTTCCCTATTTTCTCGGATAATATATCATAATTTGCTGCATTGAAATCCACCAGCGTGGGCACAATCCCCAGCCCCCTGCAAAGCAGGCGATACTCTTCAGTGACACCCAAAATGAGTACTTCGCAGCCCCCCTCCGCCCTTTTCTTCTCAATCTGCCTGCCGATTAGCCCCAATTCGGATGGCGACGGCCTCGCAGGAGGCGTATAGTACTGCCAGATCCTTGCAAGCCCCCCTTCTCTCCAGTTTGTTTCCTTCATGTGATTTCCACAATTAGTAACGCATAACTCTTATAAAAACCTACTCGCCCAGCACCTTTGCAATTTCCCTCAGCACAGGCGCAATCTCCTTCTTGTCATAAGAATACGTAACATGCACCAGCTGCCGGTCCATGTGCAGCAGCCCCTCCAGGTTCATGGGGGTGCCCGAAACCACGTAATCCACCTTCAATTTCTTTATGGTCTCCGCCAACTCGTGCATCTGCTGGTCCGAATATCCCATTGCAGGCAATACCTCTTTGCAATGCGGATATTTCCTGTATGTCTCTTTTATTGAGCCCACCGCATATTTGAAAGGGGAAACAATCTTCGCCCCGGCCCTTTTGGCAGCCACCCATCCCGCGCCGTACGGCATTCCCCCATGCGTCACGGTGGGCCCGTCCTCAATCACGACAACTTTTTTCCCGCGCACTTTTCCGTCTATTTTCGGAACAATGTCCGCCTTCACTATCTTCGCGCGCGGATTCACTTTTCGCGCATTTTCCTCCACCAGTTTCGCCCCTTTCCTGTTTTGGGAATACTTGCTTATCACAATCACATCCGCCATGCGGAAATTCACTTCCCCGGGGTAATACTGCAACTCATTCCCGGCGCGCAGCGCATCCGCCACCACCACGAGCAGGTCCGGCTTATAGAACGGGAAATCGTTGTTCCCCCCGTCCCATAGGATGTATGGGTGCTCCTCCTCCGCCCTCCTCAGTATCTTCTCATAATCCACGCCCGCCCAAACCACCGCCCCGTTCGCGATATGCCCCTCGTATTCCTCGCGCTCCTCAATCGTGCACTTCGCATCGTCCAAATCCTTCATCGTCTCAAAGCGCTGCACCTCCTGCTTGACCAGCTCGCCGTAGGGCATCGGGTGCCTTATTATCGCCAATTTCCTTCCATACTTTTTGGAAAGTATCTTGGAAAGCGGGCTCTTCCCCGCCCCGGTGCGCGTGGCGCAAATGGCCACCAGCTTTTCCGTGCTCTTCACCATCGTCTCCTTCGGCCCCAGCAATACATAGCTCGCCCCGGCAGCCATGCTCCTGCAAGCCAGGTGCATAACCTGCTCGTGCGAAACATCAGAATAGGAGAAGGCGCACTCATCCACGCCCTTGCTTTTGATTATCTCCTCCAATCTATTCTCGGAATAGATGGGGATTCCATTTGGATAGAGAACCCCGGCAATCTCGTGCGGATACTTCCTTTCCTCTATCCCCGGAATCTGCGCAGCGGTGAATCCCACCACCTCATAGTTCGGGTTGCTCCGGTAAAACACGTTAAAATTGTGGAAATCCCTCCCCGCCGCCCCTATAATCAGAACCTTCCTTTTCATGGG
>JAGVON010000062.1 GCA_020052735.1 archaeon
CCATCGGCGGGTGCGGCCCCAATCCCCAATGAGCCGCCGGCAGCCGCCCCCTGCGCAGCCGCGGCCCCCATCTCCCCCAACCCATATGCATACTGCGGCATCTGGAGCGCATAGAATAGGTTGAATATCGCCGCCCCGGCCGCGATTATGCTGAGCCCTATGACAATCCACACGCGCAGCTCGTGCGGCTGCACGATGCTCTTCCCCTTGCGCGTGAGCTCGTAATATTTCCATTTCCTCCCCTCGTCCACCTGCACGGCGAGCTCGGAGCCCACGAGCACATCCAGATGCTCTTTGGTGGTGGAGGCGGAGAGCCCGAGCTCATGCGAAAGCTCGGTAAGGGTCTTCCTCCGCTTAATGAGGGACTTTAGTATCTTGACCCGCGTCTGGCCGGCGAGCGCCTCAAAGCTCTTCCTGTCCAGCCGTATGGATTCGTCCATGGGTGGATAGGCGCTTCCGGCATTTATATTCTTTTCCGGTTTGTTTCGGCTCTTCCCTCAGCACCTGTCCCCGTACTCCTCAAGGAAAATGAGCGCCTCAAGGTTGTCGTATGCGTACGAATCCCCTTCCTGGGAGATGGAGCCGTACAGCGGAGATGAGGTGTCATCCACGAAGTACCTCAGCACCTCGTCCCGCATCTTCGCGGCGAAATCGCACCTGTCCAGCTTCACCGCGAGGAGCCCCATGGTCGCATACGTGCCCGGGTCCTCCTGCCTGTTGCCCACGCCGTTGAGCGGGATGAGGTACCCGTTGCTTATGAGGCGCGCCTGGTTATATTCATTTGAGATTTTTGTGAATGTGGTTATCGCGGGGGTGAGCGCGCCAAGGTCCGCGAAGGATATCGCCGCCTGCAGGGAATCCACGGTCTTCGCCACGGAGTTCCCGGAGCCGTAGTCGCAGGACGGGTTCGCCACGTTGAACTCAGGCCAGAAGAAGCCGCTTTCCGTGCAGCCGAGCGTGTGCGACCTCGTGCTCGTGGTGACGCTGTTCCATCCCTGGTTGCCCTGCTTGTACCTGTCCATCACCGACCATTCGGGGTCCGCGGTCCTCATCCTCGTCGCAGGGGAGATTCCGCTCCCGGACCAGTAGGACTCCTTCACAAGCACGTTCCCGAACACTCCGTAGGAGTAGAGGGACCTGCCAATCCTCTGGGCATTATTGGAATACTCCGTCCCGCCCCATTTCCCATGCGCGGCGAAGAGCGCCTTCGCAATCCTGAGGTTGTCCCCCGTCCTTGAATAGTAAAGGTTGCTCACCTGCATGGGCGCCTTCTGGGAATCCAGCGCCCCGTATGCGAGCCCGTAATCCGCATCCAGGAATTCTGCGCTTAATAAGGAATGTTCTTTCTGGAAAAGCCCCTCGTCGTTGGTTTCCAGCGCGTAATCCATCACCATCCACACGGATTGCGAGGAATAATATGTGGAATTATAGGAATATTTCACCGCGCCCGCGGAATCCATCAGCTTGTTCATGACGAACCAGCGTATGAGCTGCTGCCTGTCCGCGGTCTGCGGAGGCGGCTCTGCAACAGTTTCCGGCCCTCCGTTTCCTGTTTCCGGGGTTCCGTCTCCCGCCCCCGGCGCCGGCTGCTGCCCGGTGGTCCCGCCGGTTGCAGGGCGTGGGGTGCTGGATGCGGGGGCGCCCCCCTGCGCACCGCCCGTTTCTGTCCCCGGAATGGTTGGGAGCGTGCATCCGAAAAGCAAAATCCCGAAAAGCAGTAGCGCGATTATCTTTTTCATGCATGGATAAGCGCCAGCAAGCAATATAAATTCGCCCTCACGGGGATTTGAACCCCGGTTCCGAGCTCCGGAGGCTCGCGTCCTATCCAGGCTAGACTATGAGGGCTGATTAATGTTCTATTCTCGCATATTTTTAATCTCTATCCCACACGTAATGTTGTTATGCAAAGGGACCGGGAGAAGCCATTTTTCATGCCCCAGCGCGGATTCAAGAAACCTGGGAAGAAAAAGAAAGGCCCCGGCGTTACGCTGGATAGCGAGCATATACGGCGGCTCAGGCACAAGCCCATCCCAGAACCGCCCGCTGAAGCGCCTCCCCTTCACCGCATGCATGCACCTTTCATCGGCGAGCCGCTGGGCCCCCATTTGCTGGGCAGCGCAACCCGCAAGATACTGATGAAGGGCAGGGTGGAAACCGGCGAGCACGATCACGTCGGCAGGATGGTAAGGGCGCTGGCCGATACCATGTGCAAGGTTGAGGCCCTGGAAGGATTCCGTGAGGGCGCACTCGGCAGCATCGCGTCCATAGCGTCCCATTATCCAAACCCCATGGCAATCCTTTCAAAATTCATGGATGCATACGGGGCGCTTTGCACGGTTGAATCAATTGTGCGGGAGGGGAGGAAGTTCCCCGTGCGCGTAGGCATGGAAGAGGAAGCCAACAGGTTTGCCAAGGCATCCCGCCCTTTCCTTTCCCTTGAAGGGCTGGACGGGATTCTTGCGTGCGTGGAGGAGGCGTGCCTCAAGGATGGCATCAGCGCTTATAAGATTGAATTCATCTCCCCGGAAATGCTCCGGCGCATCTCGGGCGAGCACATGGAGGGGTCCTCCTGGATGAAAGTGCCCTCGGACATGCCGAAAATGGCCCGCGGCCGGGACTAGGCGCCTATTTAGTCTTTGCCTTCCCGCCTATGCAGAAATACCCTCCCGCGAGTTTTTTCGTTGAGTACACCGGGCACTGCATGCAGATGCACCCATATCGCTCAAGGGTGCAGTTGGCCTTCCCCTCAAAGCAGAAGAACTGTTCCTTCGCGTTCCTTACGCACTCGGCGTAGCTCGGGCAGTTCTTGCATATGCAGCTGTTCCTGAGGTTCCCTATTGTGTCTTTTGGAGGCCTAAGCATAATCTCACTTGGCTTACAATAGGAATGTAATGTTTAAATAGAATGAGGATTGCCCCTTCCGGGCGCCCAACCAACGAAAATAAATAAAAAATTAATAAAGAAATTTCCTTCTCTCTAGTTGCCTAAAGATCAGAATTTCCTGTGCTTGCTGAAGCAGTCCCTGCAATAGATGGGCCTGCCCTCAGTCGGCTTAAAGGGAACCTTGCACGGCTGCCCGCAATCCGAGCAAACTGCATCAAAAAATTCCC
>JAGVON010000040.1 GCA_020052735.1 archaeon
GGAGGCTTGAAGGCCTTTTGGGAAAAGAAACAATTTCCCGCATACGCGAAAGGAGGCGCCTCGCCCCTGATAAAGAGAAGCTCCTTGAAAAGAGCTGCAAAAGCGAAATTGATGCAATCAGTGTTCTGCTCCGTGGAATCGGCTATAACGAGGCGGACATCTATTGGAAAAGCCGGCTGGCGGTCGCATGAGCAAGAAAAGGGAAATCCGGGAAATGGCGAACCTCGTGGGCAATTCCGCCGCCCACATCGCCCTCCTCCCAGACAGCGAGTTTGCGTTTAAGGAAGCCACAACTTACACTGAAGATGCAACCGAAACTGCCTCTTCGCGCACCTGGAGCGTAAGCGACATAGAAGAATTCAGGGAAATTGCCCTGAAGCGTGCCTCCTCCGAAATAAAAGAAAGGGTTGGGCGCTACGGCTTCCCCAAAAATAAAGTGGAGGAGTTCATCTCAAGGGCGGAAAGATACATCTCTTTATTCGCGGAAAGCCATCTTGAAAAGAAAGAATAACGGGCTTTGCGTGCGCCTAAGGCTGCTCCTTCGGTACCCCGACCACGTCCAGCTTTACGTCCGGCCGGATATTCGCCAACACATAATCAAAAACTACGGGCTCCTCGCCCATCCTGATCGCCCCCCTCACTATTCCGAATATTCCTCCACACCTCCTTAATTCCAGGACCCTCCTCAGTCCCCTCTCCACCCCCTTCCGCTCGGCCAGCACATTCGGGATTTTTGTAGAATCATCAACAACCCCATTGTTCCCCTTCCAGAATGAGGTGACGACACCGGGGCGCACCACCAGGGATTTCGGGTGGACAATCACATTTCCGCCCGACTCCTCTATTTCCGGAACAATATACAATCCGATAAATCTCTCGCCGAAAGCCTCCTGCGGAACCTCGCTATGGGGGATGATCCAACCAGCCTTCGCATCAACTATGTCCCCCCTCTCAAAAACAGACCCTTTTCTCGGATATGCGAGAAGCTCCTTCACCCTCACAAGGGAATCCAGCGCCCCGCCGTCCCTCCTCGGCCTTTCCATGAGGAACTTGTCAACGAGTGGATGGGAGGGGAAATCAAGCCCCCTCTTCCCCAATTCCTTCTTTGCTTCCAAATATCCTGCCCTGATGCCGAGGCGTATGAACCTTGCTGGTGCGCTATTTTCTGACATAAGAGTAATTATGCATGAAAACCTTTAATAAACATACACAAACATAGAATAAGAGCAACAAATACGCATACGCGCGCCCCGCCCGAACAAGAGCATGCAACACCTCTCGCCGGCACTGGCATCCATTTAAAACCCTGATTAGAGTTCGTTTCCCGAAAACATGTCTGCATTGGACGTCCTGAAAATACGCGGGCTCAAGCCCATCCTTTTCACCGTGTTCATGGGCACGTTCGGCTTCTCCGTTGTCCTCCCCATACTCCCCTTTTACCTGATGGAAGCAGGAGGAAAAACCTACGAGATGGGGATGCTTACCGCCATATACGCAATCGCGAACCTCGTCGCCGCGCCCTTCATGGGCAGGATGGCGGACAAGTGGGGGCGAAAGAAAGTAATCCTATTGGGCATCTCCTGTTCTATTATCGCCTATCTCATCTATGCATTCAGCTTCACTGTGGAGCACGCATTCATCGCCCGCGCATTGGGCGGCATCGGTTATGCGTGCGTTCTTCCATCCTGCATTTCCCTCATCTCGGATTACACCACAAAAGAGCAGAGGGGCATGGCGATGGGCTTCTTCGGCATGAGCATGTCCCTTGGGATAATACTCGGCCCCGCAGCAGGCGGCCTTATTTCCGCCTACAACATGAGGGACGCCTTCTTCCTTTCCGAGCTCCTCGTGCTCGCCAATTTCCTTTTTGTTTATCTATTCGTTTCCGAGCCGCAGCACAAGATTGAGGAGGAAAAGGTGGCAAATACGGACCGCGGCATAAGCCCCTGGGTATACATCGCCTCCCCGCTCATATTCATCTTCATAGGCGCCGCCTTCACCACCTCGCTCATGGGCGGGCTGGACGCCACCCTCGCGCTTTTCTGCGGCCAGCAGCTCGGCTTTGATTCCACGCAGGTCGGCCTCCTTTTCACTTTGGTCGGGGTCGTCACCATAGCCGCCCAATTCGTTTCCGGCAACCTCATCAACCGCTTCGGGGAGCCGCATCTCATAAAATTCGGGCTTTTCCTCTCTGGCACTGGCTTCCTCCTTTTGGTATTCGCTGGCGGATGGCTCACCCTTATCATCCCGCTGGGAATCCTCGCGACAGGAAACGCGCTCACCACCCCCTCGGTGAATTCCCTGCTCACAAAAAAGGTTTCCGGGGAGAGGGGCCTCGCCCTGGGCATTTCCGCCTCCTTCACCGCGGTCGGGCTTGCCGGAGGCCCTTTGCTCGCCGGCTTCCTGTACAGCATGAACCCCACCTGGGGCTTCATAGGGCTCGGGCTCATCACCTGGACTTATGCGCTCATATTCGCATTCATAGGCGCGAAGAAGCTGGAGAAATTCAACCTGGGCTGAGCGGGGCAGCCATATTTTAAAATTGCATCAACCTACATCCATCCATGGGGATTGCACCCAGCACCCTTCTCAGGGGAATGAGCAACATAATGCTCCAGAAAAACGTAGCCACTGGGCTCCTGTTCCTCATAGGCATTTTCTACAATTCATGGATAATGGGCTTGGGCGCGGTTCTCGGGCTCCTTTTTGGCACGCTCACGGCATTTGTGTTGAATTACAAAAGGGAAGACATACTTGATGGTTACTACGGATTCAACGGAGCCCTGGTCGGAGTAGCACTTCCATTTTTCTTTGAAATCAATGCCCTGCTCATTGGCTTCATTGTTTTTGGGGCTGCACTCTCCTCCATAATAATGAATTTCATGCATGAGCGAAAGCTTGCGCCCTACACGTTCCCATTCGTGCTCTCAACCTGGATTCTGATGCTTTTGGTAGGATACTTGGGCCTGCTCACCCCGCAAACTTCCGCGCTGCCCGGCGCGGCAAGCCTTGACATCATCCCTTCTTTGACAATGGGATTCGGCCAGGTGATGTTCCAGGCAAACATCATCACCGGCATCATATTCTTGCTCGCAATACTGGTGAACTCAAGGATATCCGCGGCTTACGCTTTCGTTGGTTCTTTGGTGGGAATGCTGCTCGCCTTCTCATTATCCTTCCCGCTTAACCTCGTAAATATCGGGATATTCGGCTTCAACGGAGTATTATGCGGAATCGCATTCGCAGGCACGGGCAAAAGTTCATTTCTCTACGCACTTTTCTCAATAATCCTTTCAGTATTCATAATCTATGGAATGATTTCCATAAACTGGGTAGCCCTCACATCCCCATTCGTGTTTGCCGCATGGATAACCCTGATTTTGAGGGATAAGATACTGGCGCGCGCCTAACTAGCCACACAGATTTTCCGCATTCTCAAAATTCCCATACACGTACGGGCACATCTGGAAATAGCAGTCCGAATCCTCTTGGGAAGGGCAATAAAAGTCACGTTCATAATCTCCGTGTGCCAGGCACTCCTGCGTGCCGAAGTGATCGTAATTCCCATTATCCCCAAAATGGTGCATGATTTCATGTATTATGGTTGTTGCCGTGAAAAAGTTCCTGTTTGTAGCGTAATAATCATCAACCAGGCTCTCGCACATGTAATATCCGTTGTTGAAAACACAGGAGGTGCCCTGTTGGTTCCTGCATTCTCCATCTATGCTTACGTCGCTTACATGGTTCAAATCCTCATCATACCCGCATCTGCCGAACATGTGCGTCCAGTCTATTACGCTGCCATACATAAAGTGGATCTCCCTGTTGTATGAAAAGTTGTTGCAGTAATTGCTTAGGCCCAATGATGCAGGCATTAAAGCCCAAGCGTACCCGCCATATGAGCGGGAGTTTTGGTCAGCCGAGAAGAACACAAATCCATTGGCCCTGCGCGCGAGCGCAGCATTCTCCGTAAACTTATCCCTCAATGCCTGCTCCATGCCCCCGCTGCCTCCCAGCCTGACATGCCATATTTTGATGACTTCTATTTCGGTGCACGTCCTATCATGCAGCAGCTTGCCCGCCTCTTCAAAATATTCCTCTATTTCCCCATCGCTCACATCATACGAATCGTCATCCATGAAAACCAGCATATTGAAAGTTTTTGTTTGCCGACATTCCTTTCCTATCACACATATGTTATCCACACATGTTTCTCCGCCATCGCAGGGGGGGTTCCCATACGCACAGCCGCTTCTGAGCATGCAAGTGTTATTTGCACAATCATAATCTGGAGGGCAGGATGGATTGGAGTAGGCACATCCAGTTTTCAAAACGCAGGCATTATCCACGCAGTCCTGGTCGCTCCCGCATTCCGGATTGTTGTATGCGCACCCGCTTTTCGGCACACAAACATTGTCCACACAATCTTGGTCGCTCCCGCATTCGGAGTTGCCATATGCGCACCCCACCCTTGGGGCGGATATACAACCCAAACTGGCCAAAAGTAAAAATGAGATTAGCACCAAACCTGCGTTCATGGCCTTATTCCCTCCGGCAAAACTTTATCAGTCTGCAGACTAACTCGTAATCTCTTCCATTCTTTTTTCCTTATTCGCCTGCTTAATCTCTATTGCCACGCGCCTTCCAAAGGATATGCCTTCGCCGTATAGGTAATACGAATATGGGGTAAATCTCGTCCCAGGGCTCCCAGGCATCCTAAACGACACATCAAACACTACCAGGCTTTCCTTCCCATCGCGCTCCTCAATCGCGCATTGCAATGCAAAAGGCCCGACCAATCCCTTCTTGTAGTGCTTCTTCACTTCAGCCACGAATTTCTCGCCGGCTTCAAACACCTCTTCCAAAAGGGATTCCCTTAATGTGCAGGCAATATGGCCGGTCTCAATGGTAGTAAGCCGCCTATACTTCAAAACCTCAGTTTGCTGGTGAGCAGGCAACCTCAATAATCCATCCAGATTGGTCTGCCTCCTCGTATCTATCCCCAACAATTCCAATTCTCCACTCAGAGGTGAATAGAAGAAATTGAAGTTGAACTGCGCCCCAAGTATGAATTCCTCTATCCTTGCCTTCGCCAAATCCTCCCTTGCGATAATCCCCTTTGCAATGAGTTCCTCCCCCTTCTGCGCATACTCCTCAGGGGAGCCTGCAAAGAAGAACGCCCTTTCATAATGCCTCTTCTTTTCCTGCACCTTCACCAGCGCAAGCGCATCAATGTTTTTCGGAGTAAAAGTCCGCGCGATGCTTATGCCCGCCTTCTCAAGAAGAAAATACTGATTCTTCTGCGCATCCCTCTCCTCCGCCCTGAGCAAAAACTTATTCCCAAAAACAGGGACTTTGAAGTCCTTCTCTATCGCATCATACCCGACATAAACCGAGAAAGACCTATTAGGCACAAACACCGACCCTTTCAATTTCTTCTGGTTCTCCGGCTTCACAATCTCCGCAAACTTGTTCAGCACAAGCACTTCATCCACGCACCCGCGTATCCCCCGCGTCTTGTAGTGCTTCGCATAAACCTTCTCCCTCCCCTTCTGGCAAACAACGAGGGAGTTCATGCCCTCATGCTTCGCGCCTTCAGAAACATCCAATGCCGAGTGGCTCCCCAAAGTAGATACGAATACCATATTTTCACCTGTACCTGATATATTCCTCCAAACCTTCTTTATATCTAATTAACCCTTTCCCTGAAAGCACCTTCCCCCTTCTCATCCCCCCAAGGTGCGAGGGAACAAAACCCTTTTTCGCATATTCCTTGAAAGCTCCGGGGAAGTCCCTCCATTTTCTCTTTTCTATTGCAAAGAGCCGGCCTTCCTTCTCCACAAACTTCGCTTTCCCGTGCTTGCCCCTAAACTTCGCACAGTCCTCCTTCATCTGCGAAAGCGGCCCGCGCATCTCCTTCTCTTTTGGCAATTCCTTTTCCTTGGTTTCAAAAAACAAGACCGTCTTTTTCCCATCAGAAAAAGAGTGCGAGCCAACCACAGTAAATCCATTCGCGGAAAGGAAATCCGCAAACGCCGCGCCCACCCTCCTTATCTGCCCCCAGAGCACGTCATCCACTATTTTTTCATTCGCAAATTCTATTCCATGCAAGTTTTTCCCGCGCGTCCACTTCGCAATCTCCACAGCACCCATTTTCTTTGGGAAAAAGGATTCCGCGGACGGCTTCACAAGAAATTTTCTGCAAACATCCACAAACCTGGAAAAATTCCCTTCACTCACCGGGGCCGCGACATTCCTCTCCGAATCCACCGGGTCCACTACAATGAATTGCTCAGGGAAGCGGGCCCACAATTCTTTCTCATTAGAGTAATGCCCCTCCAAATCCAGCGCAGTTTTATTTGTTCCCCATTTTGAAGCCGCCTTCAAAACCCCTTCAAAATCCTTATACGCAATCACAAGCAGTTCGCAAAGGTAGCCCGAAAATCCGAGCGTCTTTATCTCCGCCCCGTACAGCCCGTTCGCCTTCAGGAATTTCTTCAGGAGCAGCACTTCCCCCTTCTGCTTCTCACCCATCTTCTCCAGCACATAAGTGGTATGCAATTGCGAGCGGTCCACCGCGCTCTTTATTCGTTCCCCCTCAACCATCAGATAAGCCGGAACCACGTCTATCTTCTTCCTCTTAAGATAAAATTTCACATAAGGGTGCTCCGCATACGCAACCTCCAATTTGGATTTGGGGTACGCCCCCTCAACCGCCTCTTTCACTTCCTCAAACATCAGTTCTTTGGAATAAGAATGCGGAAAAAGGGCGAACAGGTCCACGTCCCCCTCCCCCGCAAGGAAGGTCCCTTTCTTCACGGAGCCGGTGAGCATGGTCTTCACCCCGGCAGGCAATAACCCCCCTATTTTAACCTCAACCTCCCTCGCAATCCCCTCCACGTCCATGCGTTCTTTTTCACTGGGAGTGATCTTTTTGAGCGCGTTTTCAAGCGTCTTTTCCATGCTTCCAGGGGCCATCATCGCACCTTTTTACGCGCTCCAATCTCTACTTTTCCCTTAAAAAAACCATAACCCGGTTTTGCATATATTTTTACGTCGATAAACCGAAGGGAAGGTTTATAACCCTGTCGTCATAAATGATAGCCATGCGATTGCGCGTATTGCTAGCCATTTTTGCGGCACTCCTTCTCTACGGCTGCGTTGAGGAAAGGACGCTCAGCATAAGCGGTTACGAAACAGTGGAGGGGGTTAGCGGAATAGACCTGGACGGGGACGGAATCAACGACGTCCTCTCCTACCAGTTCCGCTCCATCGCGATAGACCAGCCGCTGGGCATATCCATAGCCAAATACGCATCCGTCGCCGCATATTCCTACTCATTCACAGAACCTTCCTACCTCGCCCCCGCGGACCTGGCGGGTGCAAAAGCGAAGATAGCGGAATTTGACGCAGCGAGAAAATCCGGGGAGGCGGCATGCCTCCAGCGCCTCGGGCTCTCATTCGCATCCTGCAACGATTACACCTCCTGCATGGAGGGCTGCGGCTCGGACAGCTGCGAGGCGGCCAAGGCGGTGGGCGGGGACGCGTTCGGCTTTGAGCTGCTCTCTTTCAAGGACAAGAGCCAGGAGATGGACCGCCTGGCCTCCGAACTTGCATCCACCCAGTCCCTCCCTTCCCAGGACGACAGGAAGGAGTTCATAAGGAAAACCGTCCGGCTGATGGCAATCTCCAGCGACATGGCCGGGATGAACCTATTCAGCTCCAGCACATACGGCACGTGCGGCCCGGTCCCGCTGCGCCTTGACCTCCTTGGGCAGTCCGCCCAGCTTGTGGGCACGACCGAAATAGCCCCGGACCGCTACAGGTACAGGGTTTCCGAAATCATAACTGGCGGCACTGATGAGGAGCACATAACCCTTTTCATCCAGGACACGCCCCCGGTCGCGATGAGCATAGACGAGCTTTCCGTTGACATCCCGCAGGGCGTCATATACCAGAAGTTCCCGCTCAGGGTGGGCTGGGAGAACGTGCGCGCGGACTCCCCGCGCAGCGTGCTCACCTATGATTTCACGTCCCCGGACGCACCGCAGGACACCATCCTCTCAAGGTGGAGCAACCCCCAGGTGGATGAGCGGAACGTGAAGTTCTTCACAATCTTCAGCATGTTCGCCTCCAACCCGCTCGTTTCCCTATTCACCGGCGCCTCCAAATCCGTCTTCATGCTGTCCTATTCGCTTGGGCTCGGCTATTTCACGGCGCTTGGAGCGGCCGCCGCGTTCATAATGTACATCGTGCTCCTCCTCATCCTCCTCATAACCGGGCTGTACCATGCGCTCCGCGCGTACATGGACCGCAAGGACATCCGCGAATATCTAATAGACAAGATGGGCCCGCCCATAACCGACTGGAGGAGCTACGTGGGCGTTGGCGCAGCCCTCATAATCATCTGCTTCCTCCTCAACGCCTTCTACATACGCCCCACGGATGTGGGCCAGTTTGACCTCGCCACAATCCAGCTCAAGGCGATTTCGGACGTTCCCGGGGCGATATCATCCATCCTCTTCATACTCGGCGCATACACCATCTACATAGTCGCGGAGGACCGGCTCAAGGGCATCCTGTTCGGGGAAGGGTACTTCCAGGCAAAGGGCGCGACCAAGGAGGAGAACGTTGCTTCCTTATCCAAGCTCAAGGTGCTTTCCGACAACCTCAAGACGCGCATAGACACGCTCTCCCGCACGGGAATGGACGTGAAGGAGGAATATTCAGTCCTCATAGCGGTCCCGGCGGACCGGCTGGAGCAGTTCGTTGAAATCGGCAAGCAGAACACCGCGAAGAGCTTAATTGACTTCCACATGGGAAGGCTGGAGGAGATGGACAAGCGCATAGAGCAGAAGGTAAGCATAATGGAGGAGAACTGGCCGGTCTGGAACAGCGAGATAGAGAAGGCGGTTGACCAGGGCGGCGAAGTGCCCGTGGAGACGCTCGTCTCCATCCCGATGCAGTGGAGGGAATGGGCGGTCACAAAATTCATAAGCGAGCACCGCGCCAGGCACCTCGTCCTTGAGGACAACCGCATAAAGCGCAGGACCGTCTCCGTGGAGAACATGGTGAACACGACGCTCGCTGACCTGAAGCGCGAGGGGCTCGTGGACGCCTCCATAATACTCCACGACGGGAAAGTGCTCTCAAATTCGTTCTCACGTGGGAACGCGACCGTTGGCGCGGTCCTCTACCTCAAGCTCTCCGGCTTCGCGCAGGCGATAGCGCGCAAGTTCGGCGAGGAGGAGGTAAAAAGGTTTGTGGTAATGGGCAGGAAATCCGCTGCGGTTTCCCTGCCTTCCGGGAAGACCAGCCCCCTGCTTTTCACTGAAAGGGGCAAGCTCAAGCAGCTCATAGAGCAGTGGAAAACCAAGACTGGCGAGCAAGGGTGACACGATGGAAGAGTACGGCGCTGAAAGCATAAAAGTACTGGAAGGGCTCGAGGGCGTGAGGCGCCGCCCCGCCATGTACATAGGGGACACCGCGAAGCGCGGGCTGCACCACCTCATATTTGAGATAGTGGACAACGCGATAGACGAGGCGCTTGCGGGTTTCTGCAAGAACATAGAGGTCGTGCTGAAGGCGGACGGCTCCGCCTCTGTTCGCGACGACGGCAGGGGCATCCCCACCGAAACCCATTCCAAGACCGGCAAGTCCGCGCTGGAGCTTGTATCCACGGTCCTACACGCCGGAGGGAAGTTTGAGAAGAAGGCGTACCAGGTGAGCGGCGGCCTGCACGGCGTCGGCCTTTCCGTGGTGAACGCCCTGAGCGAGCAGATGGAGATAGAGGTCCACCGCAACGGGAAAATCCACCTCCAGAAATACGCCCGCGGCCTCCCCCAGACCAAGGTGGAAGAGCTGGGCTCCACGGATTACCGCGGCACGATAGTCCGCTTCCGCCCCGACATGACGATATTCACAGGGGAATTTGAGTTTGATTACCTGAGGGAGCGCCTGCGCGAGCTCGCGTTCCTCAACTCAGGCGTCCGCATCCTCATGAAGGACGAGCGCGTGAACCGCGAGGAGGAGTTCAAATACGACGGCGGGCTCGCAGAGTTCGTGAAATACCTGAACCGCTCGCGCGAGATGGTGCACGAGCCCTTCTCTTACAAGAGGAAGGAGAGCGACGTTGAGGTTGAGTATGCCATACAATACACGCAGAGCTACATACCGCTAATCCATACCTTCGCAAACGACATCGCCACGGTGGAGGGGGGCACCCACCTCGTCGGGTTCAAGGGCGCGGTCACGCGCGCGGTGAACGAATACATAAAGGAGCACAAGATCCTCAAGGGCGAGGAGGCGATAAGCGGCGAAGATTCCATAGAGGGACTCACCGCGGTGGTCAGCGTGAAGGTACAGGAGCCGCAGTTTGAGGGCCAGACGAAAACAAAGCTGGGCAACAGCGAGGTGAAGGGCATAGTGGGCAGCATCGCCTACGAAAGCTTCTCCAGATTCCTCGCGGAGAACCCCTCCGATGCGCGCGGCATAATGGAAAAGGTCATCAAGTCCATGCGCGCAAGGGAGGCGGCGCAGAAGGCCAAGGAGCTCATCCGCAGGAAAGGCGTGTTTGACGGCTCCGTGCTCCCGGGCAAGCTCGCGGACTGCATAGAGAAGGACCCTGCGAAGGCGGAGATGTTCATTGTGGAGGGGGATTCCGCTGGCGGTTGTTTTTCCGGCGATACAAAAGTTGCGCTAGCGGACGGCAGAAACCTCACGTTCAGGGAGCTGGTTGAGGAGCACAGGCAAGGCAAACAGAACTTTTGCTATACCATCCGGGAAGATGGCCGGATTGGCATTGCGCCGATACAGCATCCCCGCGTAACCAGAAAAAATGCCAGGGTAATAAAAGTCATCCTTGACAACGGCGAGGAGTTGGTTTGCACCCCGGACCATCTTTTCATGCTGCGTGATGGCTCTTACAGGAAAGCAAAAGACCTGGCGGGCACGGATTCCCTGATGCCCCTTTATCGGCAGCATTCCAAACTCGGCAAGAGGATAACCATAGAGGGCTACGAACTGGTTTTTGACCCCAAGGATAGCAGATGGATATTCACCCACCTGCTTGCGGACGAATACAACATTGCAAAAGGCAAATACGCCAAAATGAAAAATTCTTGCGTCCACCATATGGACTTTGACAAGCTGAACAACAATCCCACAAATCTGCGCAGGATGGGCAGGCAGGAGCACCTGGATTTTCATGCTAGCGTTGTGAAGGAAACGATGGCGCGGCCAGATGTCCTTGAAAAAATAAGGAAGGCGCACCAGTCGGAGGAATACAGGAGAAAAATCAGCGCCGTGATGTCCAGCCCAAAAATGAGCAAGATGCTTAGTGAAAGGGCGAAGACGCAGTGGGGCAGCAAAGATTACAAAGAATACATGGCGGAACGTTTCCTGGAGTTTTACCATAATTCGCCGGAGTACCGTGAAAAGAACAATAGTATGCTAAACCAAAGCCAGAAAGAATACTGGGCATCTCCGGAGAATAGGAAAAAGCAGGCAGGACGGGTAAAAAAATATTTCGGCGAGCACCCTGAAAAACGGAAAGAATTTTCAGGCATGGCAAAAAAGCAATGGCAGGACGCCAATCTTCTGGGCTGGAGGAGCAAAAAAACCCGGGAACAATGGACGCCGGAATTCAGGGCGAGGCGGAAGGCCGCATACAACGCCACATACAAGGAAAAGGCGCTTGCTTTGATGAAGGAAATTCTTGAAAGGTGCGGG
Organism: archaeon; assembly: GCA_020052735.1. Lineage (GTDB taxonomy): Archaea > Micrarchaeota > Micrarchaeia > Anstonellales > Bilamarchaeaceae > CAIXOA01. The sequence continues at coordinate 11,731 of JAGVON010000040.1, forward strand.
GAGCTGGACGAGGAAAAATACAACGAAGAACGGCTCAAGAGGAACGACAAAAGCCTGTTGAGATACGGCACCATCCGCCAGCGTTTCTTTGAAAATGATGAAAGCCGGCTGAAGGAAACTGTTGCGAACTATAACCACAAGATTGTGAAGCTAGTTGAATTGGAAGATGAAATGGATGTGTATGACCTTGAAGTGGAAGGAACGCATAATTTCGCCCTGGCATCCGGGGTTTTTGTCCATAACAGCTCAAAGCAGGGAAGGGACCGCCGCTTCCAGGCAATCCTTCCGCTCAAGGGAAAAATCCTGAACGTGGAGAAATCCCCCATACACAAAATCCTCCAGAACGAGGAGATACGCATCCTCATAACCGCGCTGGGCACCGGCTTCGGGGAGGATTTCAACGTCGCCAAGCTCCGCTACGGAAAAATAGTGATAATGACCGATGCGGACGTTGACGGGAGCCACATCAGGACGCTCCTCCTCACGCTCTTCTACCGTTACCTGAAGCCCGTGATAGAGCAGGGCCACATGTACATCGCCCAGCCGCCCCTTTTCGGGGTGCGCAGGGGCAAGGGCATGCGCTACGCATTCAACGAACTTGACCTGCCGAAGGTGGTGCAGGAGATGGGCGAGGGCGCATCCGTGCAGAGGTACAAGGGCCTCGGTGAGATGAACCCCGAGCAGCTCTGGGAGACCACCCTGAACCCGGAAACCCGCTCAATGAAGCGCGTCACGATAGAGGACGCGATGCTCGCAGATGAGATGTTCACAATACTCATGGGCGAGGCGGTTGAGCCGCGCAGGAAGTTCATAGAGGAGAATGCGAAATACGTCAAGAACCTAGATGTGTGACCAAGAGGAAGGGGGGACACCCCCCTTCTCTTTAGGGTAATCATAACCCCCCCGCGCGGGTGGAAGAAGAATGTGATGATATGGCCGTTGTTGACATCCCGATTGAGGAAGACATGAAGTCCTCCTACCTGGACTACGCGATGAGCGTTATAACCAGCCGCGCCCTTCCGGACGTGCGCGACGGGCTCAAGCCGGTGCAGCGCCGCATACTTTATGCGATGCACGAGCTGGGCAACAACCACAGCAAGCCCTACAAGAAGAGCGCAAGGGTTGTGGGCGAAGTATTGGGCAAGTACCACCCCCACGGCGACATGGCGATTTACGACGCGCTCGTGCGCATGGCGCAGGACTTTTCGCTGCGCGCCCCCCTTGTAGATGGGCAGGGAAACTTCGGTTCCATAGACGGTGACTCACCGGCAGCCATGAGGTACACGGAAGTGCGCATGGCAGAGCTCGCGGGCGAGATGCTGAAGGACATAGAGAAAGATACGGTGAAATTCGCGCCAAACTTTGACGGGACGCTGCAGGAGCCCACGGTGCTCCCCTCGCGCATCCCTAACCTCCTGCTGAACGGCGCCGCTGGAATCGCGGTCGGCATGGCCACCAACATCCCCCC
>JAGVON010000073.1 GCA_020052735.1 archaeon
ACCCCCTCCCCTTCGCTCTCCGCCCCTCTTACGCTGCAATTCCTTGCAACGGGGCGTCGACCGAATCTCTTTAGGGTAATCATACCTCCCCCCAACTTCTCTTCGCAACTCTTCGCACGTACTCCTTACGCACGGTTTAGGCTATGGCTTAAGCTAGATGCAAAAATTTGCCGCGGGCCGGAGTTGAACCAGCGACCCCTCGGTTTCCGGGAGATGCTTCGCCCCCTCACGGGGAACGAAACTTCAGCTTCACCGGCCAGATGAAATAAATATCATAAGGCCTCGAGTGCTCTCCCAGCTGAGCTACCGCGGCGCAACAGGTATTTGCCATAGAAATGTTTAATTATCTATTCCCCGAAGCCCTCTCCGGTGGAAATATGCCGACTCCGGAAGAGGCAATGGAATTCATAAGCGTGAACAACACAAAATGGGTTGACCTGCAGTTCATGGATGCGACCGGCCGCCTGAACAGGACGACCGTAAACTCCAGGGAATTCACGCCCGCCGCATTCACCGCGGGCATAAGCTGCGGAAACCTGCAGGAGGCGTTCGGCTGGAGCGATGAAGGCGAGCTCCTCCTACGCCCGGACCCGGACACTTTCGGGAGGATTCCCTGGGAGGCGAACACCGTCCGCTTCCTCTGCGACGTGGTGGTCGCCCCGAAGCTGGAGCGCTGCCTCAAGGACCCGCGTTACGTCGCGGAGCGCCTCATGGTGAACGCAAAAGCCATGGGCATCTCCGACATCTCCGTCTCCACGGAAATGGAATTCTACGTTTTTGACGCCGTGAGCATAGACAAGGTCAGCCAGGGGAGGGGGCCGAACTACCTCATAGACGCGAGGGAAGCGCGCTGGAACCCGTCCCCGCTCTGGAACTCAAAGAACGGCGCATACGTGGGCCAGCCGTTTGACTCCCTCTATTCCGCGAGGACGCAGGTCTCCGAGGTCCTTGAGGACAACTTCCGCTACCTGGTGCAGAGCCACTTCCACGGCCGCTCGCCCAGCTCCCAGCAATGCATAACCCTGCGCCCCAACTCAATGCGCGTGGCCGCGGACGCGATGCTAACGGCCAAGCACGTGGTGCGCAATTTATCGTTCATCGCCAATGCCACATCAACGTTCATGCCCCTCCCAATATTCGGGGAGAAGGGCAGCTCGCTGCGCATGATGCAGTCCATCTGGAAGGGAGACGAGAACATCTTCTACGATGCGGCGGACAACTACGCGCAGCTCAGCCAGAACGGCCGCTATTTCGTTGGCGGCCTGCTTGAGCACGCCTCCGCGCTGTCCATCTTCACCGCGCCCACGACCAATTCCTACAAGAAGATGCTCGCGGACCCGCTGTACATCGCGTGGGGAAAGAGGAACAACGGCTCCATCGTCCGCGTTCCGTTTGAGAAGAAGAATGAAAAGATGGAGAAGTCCGTTGTCTTCATGGGCGCTGACCCGTCCGTCAATCCATACATCGCATATGCGGCAGTTGCAGCCGCGGGCCTTGACGGCATAAAGAAGAAGAAGGACTGCGGCGACCCGGTGGACAAGGACATCACCTCCATGGCCGCGAAGGAGCGGAAGGACGCGGGCGTGGAATACCTGCCCTCCGGGCTGATAGAGGCGGTCAGCGAGCTGGAGACTGACAACGCCTTCCTCAAGGGAATCCTCTCTTCCGAGCTGCTTGAGGACTACCTCGCGAGGAAGATGGCGGAACAAACAGAGCACAACATGCGCACCTCCGCGTACGAGTTTGAGGAATACTACAATGTGTGACGGCATGCACCGCTGGCATATGGGGCTGTGCGGAATATCCGGAAACGGCAGCCCGCCTCATAAGGTGTGAGCATGCGGCCCAACTACGTGTTCGCGCTGGGCATTTTCCTTCTTTTCTCCATCACGCTCTACATCCTGGGCTACAACTATTACGCCATCCTCCTCTCCGGGGTTGGCATCCTGCTCGGCACCTTCATCCCATCCCTGGACGGATATATGAAATACAAATGGGGCCACCTCAAAATCCTCGTTTTAGTGCTCTCCGCGTTCCTCGTTTATTTCTCATACATAGGCAGCTACGCGATGTGCTTCTACCTCCTCGCCCCGTTCTGCGAGAACGTCCTCTTCCTCTCGTTGCTCGTGCTCACCGCCCTCTTCGTGGTGTTTGACCTTATGAACCCGCTCTCGCCCCCGCTGCACGGCCTCATCCCGCTCATCCTCTTCACCCTTGCGTATTCCATGCTGCTCCTGTGGCTCAGGCAGCCGCCCGACGCATCCTTCACCTCCATCTGCGCCTTCTTCGTTGCGTATCTCGCATCAGCGCTCGGCTCCGCGTTGAAGCTCAATGCCGAGGAGTAGTTAGTAATATATACTTCTTCCCCGTAAATTACGCATGGCGAAAGCGGCAGGGGAGCACAAGCATGGGAAGCCGAAAAAGCCGGAGCATGTCCCTCCAAGGCAACCGTTCAGGAAACGGAAGCTTCCAATAGCCGCCCTCGCCACAGCAGCAATCCTCGCGGCGCCCGGGGCGGCAAAAGCTGGCACCGTATCCCCGCAAGGTTCGCACAAGCCATCCACTTCTGAAAAGGCATACCAGGATAACGGCGTTTCAATCCCCCGCCCGGATTTCAACCGGTCCATAGATGGGGAATATGCGTTCAATGGCGGCACCGCGTCCATAGAATTCACGCACACGAACCTTGAGACGCTGGACGCAGAGTACCTGATCCTGTTCAGCATTGAAGGCGAGAGATACGCACCGCGCTTCCGCTTCAATGCCCCGCCGCCGAATGCGCTCGGCTCCGCTACAGGCGTTTTTGTTTCCGAAATGCGCACCGTCATCCTAACAAGCAATTACATCGTAGTTACCCAGGGCCCCGAAGACAATCTTGAAAACCCGGGCACGCTGTTGATGCACGATGGCTCCCGCTTGGATAGGGACTCCTTTTCCGTCCGCCTGCCGCAGGAGCTCCGCGGCGGCAACATAAGCTCGTGTGCAGCCACATTCACCCCGGATGGCGACATCTCCGCAGTGTTTGCGCTCAGCGATGGCAAGCTCTGGTCCTTCCTGCCCGGCGTGGAAGATGGCAGCCCGGTTTCCATTGATGTTTCAGCATCAGGCGGCACCTCCCTCCACGGCTACAAGGGATATGTTTTCCTCTTCCAGCCGGATTCCACCGAAAATTTTGTCTCCGTATTCAAGAGAACCGATGCGGGCGAAATCTCAAGCGCCGGCGTTTTCCGTGCGGAAAGAAGCGATTCAGCGCAGGCATCCGCGGATTCTTCTGCAAGGGAGGTCCCAGGGGGCATGATGTTTTCCTCAGGCAGCCGCACCCTCATCGTATTGTTTGACGGGGGCACCAACACCTTCACTGCCGCGGCATCCGCAAGTGATTAAAAGGACATTAACGGGTAATATATGTTATAAGATGTGATAATATGGCATTTGCACAAAAGAAACCCGATGAACAGGCAAAAACTGCGGAAGAGTCGCTTGAAGATGGCGTCTGCAGGCAGGTCACCCTCCCGAATTACCGCCCTTTTGTGCTTGATTTCGCATCCGAAGTCGCAACAGAGAGGAGGCTGCTGTCCCAACACGCATCAGAATTCAACGAGTCGCTGGCTGCGGAATTTGAGAAATACCTCAAGCAGTTCAGTGTCGGCACCATGGACCAGGATTTCATAAACAATGCCTACGGGGATGAATGGCGGATGGGCCCGAGCATTGATGGCATCCTTGAAGACCAGGGCATGAGCATGAACGGGCTAAAGGGGCTGCTCAGGGATTTCTATTCATTCTGGCAGCAAAGCGAGCTGTCGGGCGATGCGCTGGTCGGTGCCTTTTTGAGTTCCAAGGGCATTGAGAGCGACGATATGAAATGGATAATGGATAATTTTCGCGGCTTTATCACTACCCCAGGCAGCCAAGAGGACATAATTACATTCCTCAAGACGAAGGGTGAGGACGGCATGACCCCTGCTGAACGTGTGGTTTCCCAGAGCGGCCTGGATTTGGGGCTTTTCCTGCTGCTGGGCCAGCCGGGAGGGGCATACCATGACCCGCCTGGCCTTACATTCACGTTTGACATAAGCGATTTGGTTGTAAGGAACTACCTTATTGAGATTGGAGGTGGCCTCAATGACTTATACCAATGGGGGATAGTGCCTACTGAGTCGGGCACCACCGGCCAGCTTGACTCCCCGCCTTATGCAATACCGGGAAACTCCAACGTAATCAGTGCCAGCGCGTCGGCTGGGATAGCAAAGGTTTCCAGGATATTCAATGAGTCTGTTGGCTACGAAGGGGATGCATCATCCAGGGTGTTTTCTGCGCAAGTGGAATCCGAACGCCGGGTGCCGCTAACGCTGGACTTGGAGGGGAATGCCCATTGGTCGCCAGGGGTCTATATCGGAGAAAGAACCGGCACATAACGGATAGGGCACTCCCTCCGTGTTAACCCCATTCTTTAAATTTCTTTCTTCACATCTATCTATTCAGCAAATTCTGCTAACATTAGAATTCTGAAAACCTGAAATGGTGAAACTATGGCAAGAAACGTAAGCAGCGAAGGTGGGTACGTAATGCAGGAAGGGAGCACCCGTGTGCTCGGCCGCGACGCGATGCGCATAAACATCGCCGTGGGCTACGCGGTGGCGAACATAATCAAGACCACGCTCGGCCCCAAGGGCATGGACAAAATGCTCGTCAGCGAGCTCGGCGACATCGTGATAACGAACGACGGCGCCACCATCCTTGAGGAGATGAACGTTGACCACCCCGCCGCAAAATTGATGGTGGAGATAGCGAAGACGCAGGACAAGGAAGTGGGCGACGGCACCACCACATCCGTCGTAATCGCGGGCAACCTCCTGAAGAAGGCGGGCGACCTCCTGGACCAGAACGTCCACCCGACCACGGTCATAAAGGGGTACGAGCTGGCGGCAAAGAAGGCGGAGGAGACGCTCAGGGCGCTTGGCAGGAAGGTCACCCCCAAAGACGTGGAGATACTCAATAAGATAGCGATGGTCGCCATGGGCTCCAAGGGCATCGGCAGCGAGGCGGAAAAGAAAAGGATATCCGAGCTGGTGGTCACCGCAATCAACCAGGTGGCCGACCAGAATAACGGAACCTACGTAGTGGACGGCGACCTCATAAAGATTGAGAAGAAAGCCGGCGGCGAGGTAATGGACAGCGAGCTCATCCAGGGCGTCATCGTGGACAAGGAAATCGTCCACGCGGGCATGCCCAAGTCCGTGAAGAACGCGAAAATCGCGCTCCTGGACACCGCTCTGGAAATAGAGAAGACGGAAACGGACGCCAAGATAGAGATAACCTCCCCTGAGCAGATGGAGGCCTTCCTCAAGCAGGAGGAGAAGATGCTCAAGGAGATGGTTTCCAAGATAAAAGGCACGGGCGCCAACGTCGTTTTCTGCCAGAAGGGCATAGACGACCTCGCACAGCACTACCTTTCCAAGGAGGGCATCGTCGCGGTCAGGCGCGTGAAGAAGAGCGACATGGAGAAGCTCTCCCGCGCAACCGGCGCGAAGATTGCCTCCTCCCTGGAGGACATAGCCGCTTCTGATTTGGGCGAAGCAGGCGTGGTTGAGGAGAAGAAGATATCCGGCGAGGCGATGGTGTTCGTGAAGCAGTGCAAGCACGCCCGGTCCGTATCCATCTTCCTGCGCGGAGGCACCGACCACGTGGTGAGCGAGGTGGAGCGCGCGATAAAGGATGCGGTTGGCGCGGTGGGCGCGACCATTGAGGACGGCACATATGTGACCGGAGGGGGCAGCACCGAGATGGCGCTTTCTGCGGCACTGCAGGCCTATGCGATGGAAATCGGCGGAAGGGAGCAGCTCGCAATCCAGGCGTTCGCAGAGGCGCTTGAATCAATCCCGAAATCCCTTGCGGAGAACGCGGGCATGGACGCAATAGACACCCTCGTAGCCCTGCGCAACAAGCACAAGGGCGGCAAGGAAACAACCTCCGGAGTCGGTGTGCTCCAGGGCAAGATAGAAAACATGGAGACACTCGGCGTGTTTGAGCCCCTGCGCGTGAAGAAGCAGGCGATAAGCTCGGCGACGGAAACAGCCCGCCTCATCCTGAGAATAGATGATATAATCGCATCCAAGGGCGGCAGGGGCGGAATGCCCCCGGGCGGCCCGGGCGGGATGCCGGGAATGGGCGGAGAGGGCGAATACTGAAGAAACGCGGGGAGGTAGCGCCCTCCCCCCATATCTTTCACGCTATTTTTCCCGCTGGAAAAATGCGCACAGTTTCGCTTTGGCGAAACTATTGTCTCCTGACCCCCACCCCTACTGCTCTTTGAAACCCTTTACTCGTACTCCTTACGCCGCTCGCCGTTCGTTTATCTTATCCGTTATGAGCATCTGCACTAACAGGTGCTTCCCTGCCAATGCCAAAAGCGCGCAATACTCTCCTCCACCAGCTTTGCTTCTGCGAGTCTTGCTCCTCCGAGTATATTTTTCTGATTACCTCTCTCATCTGCTCTGGGCGATTGTCCACCCAGGTATCTAGGCAAAGTTTCTCTCGCAATCTGATACGGGTGTCCGTTCCAGATGATGCGAGTTTGTTCAGGCCGGGTATGTCGATAGGCATACGAAAGATGCCCAGGTCGTAATCACTGTCTCTCCCGTAGCCGCCTATCCCACTGCTCTCGTGGTATCTAATATAGACTCCAACCTCTTTGCCCCCATAGACTTCAGCCGGGGCTTCCTTGCATTCACCAATAATAATCCGCGAAAGATCTGGTGTGCGCCTAGCAGTGCCTGACATCGCCGCTGCCATAAAGCATCCGGAAACAATATCTGTTTCTATAAGACTGCGAATAACCCCGCCAGCCACATCCTGTTTGAGTGCCTCTTTGGTGAATATTGGGTCACTTGAACCGGCAAAGAACATGAACGAATCCGTCCCTATGCTTCGCGCAAAAGAAGCGGCGAGACTGTGGATCGGCTTTTCAAGCTCGGGTCCGACATGTGAGCCAGAAAGGCCACGTTCAATTACCATCTCCGTTACGAGCCTTAAGGCCTCTTCTAGCGTGACGCCTTCCACCCGCAATAGCTTTGGCTCTCTACCCATAGAGCCATCGTCATGTATTGTCACCAACTCCTTGGGAGTTTCTATCAATATTGAATCTAGCATATTTCCTTCCAGAACAATACGTTTTTCCTCCCCTTCCGCTTCTGGGATTTGGAATGGCGGCATTGCAACCCTTGCTTCGCGAACCCACCGGTTGTTCGCGGTTGCTACGCTGACAGTACTGCGTCCCCTATATTCTAGAAACAACCTA
>JAGVON010000071.1 GCA_020052735.1 archaeon
CCCTCCAGCGCCATTACGAAGAAACCCTCTCCACCCTTTTCACAACATATGAGCGTTCAATCTCCTCACTCATGGACTTTTATTCCTCCCAATCCAAGCCAGAGCCAGGAAAAGAAAAGGCCCACGAAATAAGAATGAAGACAATGGCGATGGATTCCGCCCGCTTCCTGCTCCCCAACTCCACCCTCGCGAACGTGGGCATAACCATGAACGCCCGCGTCCTTGAATACGCCCTCATAAAGATGCTCTCCAGCCCGCTCGCAGAAGTGAGGAAGGCGGGCATGATGCTCCGCTCCGCAGGCGCCCAGGTCTTTCCCACTCTCCTCCGCAGGGCGGACGAAAACCCCGCATTAGTTGATTTCCAGAACGAAACCCGTAAGCAATTCCACCAGTTCTCCTCCCCAGTGGGCAGCAAGCGCGTCCATCTAATCCACTACGACAAAAATGCGTTGGAGAACCTTTCCGCCTCCATCCTATACCGATGGAGCGGCCTCTCATACGATGATGCGCTCGCCCAAGTGAAATCCTCCAAGCCATCCGCCCCAATGCAAATCCTCAAATCCGTTTCCGCCCGCTTCCCGGAGGGGCTCAAGCCCGTGCGCGAGCTTGAGCACATAACCTACACCTTTGACCTGCTCATGGACCAGGGCGCCTATTACGAGTTCAAGCGCCACCGCATGATGACGATAAGCGCTCAGGAGCCAACCATCTCCCTCGGCTACCGAATCCCCGAAGACATGGATAAATGCGGCATGAAGAAGGAATTCCAGGAAGCGATGAAGGAAAGCGCAGAGGTTTTCCAAAAGATAGAGGAAACCCATCCCTTCGCCGCGGGCTACGTCGCCACCAACGCACATTACCGCCGCGTCCTAGCCACCATGAACCTGCGCGAGCTCGCCACGTTCATCAAACTGAGGAGCGCACCCTTCGCCCATTTCACCATAAGGGAGCTTGCAATAGAAATGTTAGAAGAATTAAGAAAAGTTCATCCGGAATTCGCAGATTTCATAAAACCAGGCGCATGACCATGGAAATAATCTCCTTCCGCAACAACTCCCTTTCCCTCCTTGACCAGAGGAAGCTCCCCCACAAGGAAGAGTATGTGAAATGCAAAACCTATTCCGCGGTTTCCTCCGCCATAAAGACCATGGTGGTGCGCGGCGCGCCCGCAATCTCAGTGGCCGCCGCCTATGGCTATGCATTGGGCGCGCTCGCGGGAAAGGAAAACCAGGCCTGCAACTCCCTCCTCTCCTCCCGCCCCACAGCCGTGGACCTCGCCAACGCGCTGAATTTCATGCGCGCAAACCGAACGCGCAAATCCCCCGTCGCCCTCGCAAGGGAGTGGGAATCCTCTGTTTATGAAAAATGCAGGAAGCTTGGCCTCCACGGCGCAAAACTCATAAGGAAAAATTCCAAAATCCTCACCCACTGCAACACCGGCCCCCTCGCCGTTGGGAAATACGGAACCGCCCTCGGCGTAATCGCAGCCGCGCACAAATCCGGCAAGAAACCCTTCGTATGGGTGAAGGAAACCCGCCCGCGCTTCCAGGGCGCCCTCACCTCCTGGGAACTGGGGAAGATGCGCATCCCCCACAAGGCAATCGCGGATTCCGCAGCCGCTTCCCTCATGGCGAGGGGAGAAGTAGATTTGGTAATCCTCGGCGCCGACCGCATATGCAGGAACGGCGACTTCGCAAACAAGATAGGCACATACGACCTCGCGGTCCTCGCGCACGCGCACAAAATCCCCTTCTACGTAGCCGCCCCCTCGTCCACCCTTGATTCCCGCCTAAAATCCGGAAACTCAATCAGGATAGAGCACAGGGATGAAAAGGAGGTATTGGAACTCTCCGGAAGGCGCATCTACGCGAAGGGCACCCATGCCCTCAACCCCGCCTTTGACGTCACCCCCCACACTTTAGTGACCGCCTACATAACCGAGAACGGAATATTCCGGAGCCCGGATGCCCTATGGAAAAGTATGAAGGCGTGAAATTCCGCGCCACCAGATTCCCCGGCGAAATCCCAGCCCCCTGCGCCTCCGCGCTCCTCCGCATTGATACCATTCTAATGGATTTCCTCTCCCCCTCAGCCAACGAGGGGAACATCAGCGTCCTATGCAAGGGCGGCTTCCTCATAAAGGGCACCGGCTCAAAGCTCACCCAGCTCAAGAAGGGGGACCTTTCCCTCGTCCTCTCCATAAATGAAAAGGAATTCTCCCTGGTCTATTCCGGGGCCCTCCCCTCCTCCGAGTCCTTCCTCCACCATTTCATCTACCGTTCCGTCCCCGCCTCCATAATCCTGCACTTCCACGACGACGCCCTTCTCTCCAGGAAACTCCCATTTCCCTCCGTCCCCAAATTCCCCTATGGTTCCATGGAACTCGCAAAAGCAGTTTCATCAAAGGCAAAATCCAGCAAAATAATCCTGATGGAGGGGCATGGCTTCCTCGTATGGGCAGAAAAAGAGGAGGAAATAATCCCGCTCCTGAAATCTATCCTATAATTACCGTGCCGCGCGAATTCCTTATGCTTATCTCCCCGGAATGCGCCCCTCCGCACTCCACTTCGCACCCCGGCACCCCCGAGGAGGCAGTCTCATTCCCTACACTCACCGAAACCGTGTTCCCGGAGCATTCCAGCCCCGCGCTTTCCAAAGAATAAACCCTAGAGTTTCCGTCCCCCAGCGCGCAAATCTCAGAGGCAATGGAAGATACGTCCCCGGCAATCATCCTCGCCTTCTCCCTCGCATAAACAGTACTCTCCGCATCCTTTATCGTGGACAGCGCGGCAAGGGATATCCCAAGCAGTGAAATCCCTACCGCAACAAGGAGTAGATACTCGGCCGTGACCTGGCCTTTCATCCAGACTACCCGCAATAACCGTTGCTGCATGTCTCGCCGTAGTTGCAATCAGAGTCGTAATTGCATGACTGGCGATTCGAAATGCCCGGGGTGGTGCTATCCAGCACGCCCTGCGCCCTTGAACGCACAGCGTCATCGCTGTCATCAGCTATTTTCATAAGGGCCGACGCAGCCAGCGCCACAATCGCGATCACGACCGCGAGCAATATCAGCATCTCAGCGGAAACCTGGCCTTTCATAATATCATCTTATGTAGGTAATGTCTTTATTACCTCCTGCCGTCTGTTTCTCTATCTCGCTTTCTATTTTCTTTATCATCTTCTCCCTCTCCTTCGCCTCTGCCTCCAGCTGCTCCATGTCTATCTTGAAGGAAAAGAGCTTAGCCAATTTCTCCAGCACGGCCTTCGCCGAGGAAGGGTCCACATAGCTGCCGTGCGTCTCCCCCATCACGCACATCGCGTCAATTCCCCTTATGAGGGCCAATGCCGGCAGCAGCCCCGCCACCCCCACTATTGAGCCCTTCGTCTCCCCGAAGACGAACATGTCCTTGTACCTGTTCATTGTCTTCAGGTTGTTGGAGGCGGCGAACACCTTCTTCTCGCCGCTCATCTTCCCCGAACTGTACCCCCCTATTGTGATTATCGTCTTGACCTTGTGCTTCTGCACGTAATCCAGCATCTTCCCAGCCACTTCATACTGGCCGTCGCCGGTTATCGCCTGCACGTCCCCCACCACGAGGATGAGGTCCCTCTCCTTCAGCTTTATGAGATAAAATTTGTTCTTGAGCAGCCTTATGCCGCCCTTGCTGGTCATCATCACCTGGTGCGGAAAGTGCGGCGAATACAAATCCGCTATCTTCTTCCCGCCCAGCTTCTTTATCATGTATTTGGCGACGACCTGCCCGACCAGCCCTATCCCAGGCAGCCCGGTCACCATCACGGGGTTCCTCAGCTTCCCGACCCCTTCTTTTTCTATTATCGTCGTCTCAATCATAAAATCCCTTTTTCTGCCCGCCTGTACTTAGCATAACGGTCGTTAGGATTATAAGGCGGAGGGTGGGCGGGTTTCGCTTTCTTCCCGCAGTGCGCCGGATTCATCGTGTATTCCCCGCACACGGCGCACTTCGCCATCCTCTTCATTTCACTTCCTCAACAGAAAATGTGCAGTCCTTGCCCTTCAGGCCCTTCTCTATCCCCGCAATCTTCTTCCCCATCTCCTTCTCGCCGGCCTTCGGGTCCTCTGTTTCCATTTTCAGCATGTACCTCCCCGCGCCGAGGTAGTGCGCATCCGCGCCCTCCAGCACGCCCCTCACAATCTGCATGCCGTCCGGCTCGTAGCACGTTATCTTCAGCACCTTCGCTATCTGCGTTATGGGCTTCTTAACGTATTTTACGATAAGGTCCTCCAGCTCCTTCCGCAGGGCCTTGTCAATGTCCAGCCCCTCAAAAGCCGCGTCCCCGTCGTCGCGCACCGACTCCAGGAAATCGTAGAGGTTCCCGTACTCCGCAATTATCTCCGCTTTCAGCGAGTCAAACGCCTTCTTCGCCTTGGAATTCTTGAGCGCGACCTGGAGCAGCTTCACCGCCCTCGTCTCCTTCTTCACGCTCTCCAGCTTGCGCTTCCGCTCGTCCTCATTAACCCTCTTGAGGGAAACGTCAACCTGCCCCTTCGCCGCATCAACCCTATGCACTTTCACGACGAGCTTCTGGTTATCTGACAGGAATTCGTGTATGTTCTTTATCCAGCGCGGCGCCACTTCGGAGACATGCATGAACGCCTCCTGGTCCCCGTGCTCCGTCAGGGTGCAGAACGCCCCATAGGGCATTATCTTCTTGACTACCGCAATGGCAAGTTCCCCTTCGCGCGGGAGCTGCGCCATCACTCCATCTCCGCGACTATGGTCCCGCCTACGACGACCGCCTTGCCGCCTTTCGGCTCTATGAGCGGCTTGTTGCACACCCTGCACTTCACCCTCGTCGCTGCGTTCTCGGAGGTGACCTGCTCGTTCCCGCACTCGCACTTCACTTTCATGAATTTGCCCATAATCCTCATCTCTTAATTTCCACTTTCTTCTTCGTCCTTCCGCGGAGCACCTTCTCCACGCTCTTGTTGCACACCTTGCACGTGAGCATGAGCTTCTGCCTCTTCCCCTGCTTCTTCACGGTCTTCTTGCCCTTCCTTTTCCCGCCGTGCCCGTGCAGGCTCCTCTCGTGCTTCCGGGTGCCCTCTGCGAGCCCCCTCGCCCGTCCCCTGCTGGCAATCTTCACCTTCATGACCGAGTGCTTCCTGCACGAAGGGCAGTATGTCCTAATCTCCTTTGGGAATTCCATTCAAAATCACCATTATCTTTTCTATTGGAGGAGCTCGGCCATCTTTTCCTTGAGAAGCCATTGCGCCTCTTCGCCCGGAAGCTCCGCCTCGTCCCCGCTCTTGTAGGGGCCGTAGATTTTCTCGTTCAAACCCTTGTACGGGCTTATATCCTTTACGAACTTAATTCTTTTAATATTATCCATCTCTTGGGTGCAGGCCCTTTCCTCCACCATTCCGAGCATCGCAGCCTCCCTTTCCGACACAACGCCCCTCAGCCGCGAGAGGAAATCCCTCTCCTCGCCCGTCAGGCCGGGCACCTCGTCCCTGCCCCTTATGGACACGAGCACTATCTTCTCCATCCTCTTGTTTATGACCGCCCGCGCTATCCTCTTCACATTTTCGCATTCCTTCATCACGAGCAGGTTCTGCGTGGTCCTCGCCTCGCCCTCCCTCGCGCCCAGGAACGCCTTCAGCTCCGTGTAGAAGCCGTCCTCAAGCCTGGAGAGCTCCGCGTTCTGCATCTCAGCGCGTTGCAGCTCCCTGAGCTTAGAGTATGTGAGCATGAGTCCCCCAGTTGATTTGCCACCTAAATAATAAAAAGAGATAAGCTTGCCGCATCCAGCACCCACCGCCAGCTTAATTCATATACTCCCGGTACTGCTTCACGAAAACAGAGAGCAGGTATCTCACGAAATGCCTGCTCCTTTTCGTATAATCCACCTTTTGCAGCACGAGGTAGTATAGCATCTTCTCCGCATCAAAGATATTGAGAAGCGGATAGCCATTCCTAAGCAGCACCAGGTTCATCAGCAGCCGCGACATCCTTCCGTTCCCATCCCTGGATGGATGTATGCGCACAAACTTGAGGTGCACGAGCGCCGCAAGCTCAAAAGGGTTTAGTTTCCCCTTCGCTTCCGAGTACCACCTGAAGAACTTCCCCATCAGCTTCGGCACGTCCTCATGCCTAGGCGCAAAATAATCCCCCACGCGCACATCCACGTCCCTGTATTTCCCTGCATCTCCCATGGAGCCGTCCATCTGCATCTTATGCAGCTTCAGCACCAGCTTCTCAGAAATCTCCTCCCTGCTCCCAAACAGGAAATCCACGCACTTCTTCATGTTCCTCGCTTCGTGCGCGTATTCCTCCTTTCCCTTCACCCGCTTCCCCCGCAGCGCCGCCTCCGTTTCCCCAAGCGTGAGCGTGCTTCCCTCTATCGCATTCGTATTGAAGATGAAGCTCACCAGCCGCTCCCGCTCCTCTCTCCACAGCCCCTTCCCGATTTTGTGCTTTTTTGAGTAGTTCTTC
>JAGVON010000043.1 GCA_020052735.1 archaeon
CCCGCCCTCGCTGAGGGGAGGCGGCGATGGGGAGGACGAAGGGGATGATTATGATGATTAGGGGCCCGGACCTGTTCATGCTCGCAATCATCTGCATAGCCGCGCTTGCCGCATACTATGCGCTGTTCCCGCTGCAGGCGCCAATAGTCCTTGCGAGGTTCACGGGCATCGCCGGCTTCATGCTCCTCTGTTTCTCGCTGATGCTCGGGCCGCTCGCAACCCTTTTTCCAAAATCCTTCGCAGCCATTTTAGAGTACAGAAGGGCGATGGGCCTCTCTTCCTTCTTTATAATCTTCGCACATTTCACCCTCATCCTCGCATTATACTTCAACTGGGACGTTTCGCGTGCACTCGTCGGCCTGCCGCTTCTGCTTGCCGCGCCCGCATTCCTGCTTTACCTGCTGCTCGCCATCACCTCCAATTCCTGGTCCATGAAGAACGTCCCGCAATGGAAGAACCTCCAGCGCCTCGCTTACATATTATTCATACTCGCATTCGCCCATTTCCTCCTCAAGGCGAACGGCCTGTACAAGGACGTCGGGGGAGTGTTTTTCGTGAACGTTGCGGAGGTTGCGATGGCCGCATTGGGCATCGCCACAATAATCCTACAGGTTGCGGGCGCTTCCGTAACCCTGGGCAGGAAATCCGCGCCCGAATGAGCGCAACCAGCGGCATCAGGCATTCAGTACACCGTACCTAGCATAAAGCGGCACCTGGCAGCCAGCAAAGGCGGCAACCCGCATCCAGCAACGGCAGCCATAATTCTTTATAAATTTTTCACCCGATACTCCTCCCATGGACATGAAAGCATTATTTGCGGTTCTGTTGGTTTCGCTCGCGTTGTTCGCGGGCGCGGCCTGGGCGCAGTATGATGATTCCGGCTACGGGGACGACTACTACTATGATACGGGGTACTCCTCCGGGTGCTGCTGCGTGCCGATGTTCGCCCTGGTTGGCGGCGCCGCCGCGTTCACCTACGCATACAAGAAGGAGTGAGCCTCAAACCCGGGTTCTTTTTCTTTTTTGTTAATTTTTACAATTCCACGCCCACAGATTAAAAAATCCTACCATGCACATTCCTGTGTAATCAGGTGGGTTTATGTCTGAAGGAAATGCACACAGGGCAGCAGTTGCTGGAAAGGATGCACAGGCATCACCGGATTTGGCGGCACAGCGGAGGATGCAACCTCCAGCGGCCGCGGCAAGGTTTGACCTGCAGAGGGGGCTTGCCAACATGCTGGGCGCCTGCACCGCTGCAACGAAAGAAGACCGCGTGCTGATTGTGACCGATGATGCGAACACGATACTCACAGGGTTCATGCGGGAGCGGCTTGAAAGGATTGGCGCGGAAGTAAAAGTCATGGTCATGGAGAGTATCGGCAGGCGGCCGCTCACCTCGCTTCCCAAGGATGCCGAGGCAGAAATACGCGGATTCGGCCCCACACTCACATTCTTCGCTGCGGCAGGCATGCAGGACGGCGAGCTCGGCTTCAGGTCAGGGCTGATCCATCTGGTAACTGATAAACCCGAGAAAGGGGGGCTGTTCGGGAGGGATGCCCACATGCCCAGCATAAACCTTGAGGTCGCAGGCGGGGAGGCGATGTGCGCTGATTACAAGGAAGTGGTCCGGCAAACGCACGCGGTCCACGAAGCAGTGAAAAATGCGCAAAATATAGTTGTGGCATCTCCGAACGGCACCCATCTTGAAATGGAGTTTGGCCCGAAAACAGACTGGGATCCGTGCGACGGAATCGTACAAGATTCTGGCGTAATCAAGAACGTTCCGGATGGGGAGGTATATACATGCCCGGCAAGCGTGAACGGGACCCTGGTCGCCAATCTTCTGGGCGACCATTTCGTCAGAATGGGCGTCCTTGAAACACCGGTTGAAATCATAATAGAAGGGGGCAGGGCGGTTGCGGTGCAATGCGAAAACGATGCGCTGGAAGCGGAAGTTTGGGCTTACCTCAAAAGGGGGGAGAACACCGACCGCGTCGGCGAATGCGGCATAGGGACCAACACCAACGTAAAGAACCCTATGGGCAACATGCTGAACGATGAAAAAAAGCCGGGCGTGCACATCGCGTTCGGGAGCAACCTTGGGATGGCCGCCTGGAAAGTCATCCCCGACCAGCACTGCGACATGCTTATCCCCGAATGCACAATCGTGGTTGACGGAAGGGCGATAATGCAGGACGGCAAATTCCTCATCTGAATCCGCCCACTGCGAATATTTTTATTCGCAACCATCCAAACATCACCATGCCTTTCCGCCCGGATTACGAAGCGCTAACGAAACATCTGGATGATGGGAAGAAATACGCCCGGAATCCCAGGCATGTCAGCGACATACTTGAAAAGGCCCTCACAGCGGAGCCGCTCGAGCTACCTGAGGCGGCAGCCCTCCTGCATGCCCCCCCTTCCATGGACCCGCAGATATTCTCCGCGGCAAAGAAGGTGAAGGAGAAGATATACGGCCGCCGCATTGTCCTCTTCGCCCCCCTGTACATTTCCAACTTCTGCGTAAACAACTGCCTTTATTGCGGCTTCCGCTCGGGCAACCCCTCCCTACGCCGCACCCTCCTCACCAGGGAAGAGGCCGCAAAAGAAGCCGAAGCCATCCTCTCCGAAGGGCACAAGCGCATCCTGATGGTCGCTTCCGAAGACCCGCGCCTGGACGGGAAAGCCCTCGCGGATTACATGCGCGCCATATATGATGCAAAAAACGGCAGCAGCATAAGGCGCGTGAACGTGAATGCCGCCCCCATGCCCACGGAGGATTTCAAAGAACTCAAATCCGCTGGCATAGGCACATACCAGTGCTTCCAGGAGACCTATGATGAAAAAATCTACGCGTCTGCCCATCCCTCCGGTCCCAAGAATGATTTCCATAACAGGATAGACGCGATGGAGCGCGCCTTCTCCGCCGGAATAGACGATTTAGGCTTCGGCGCCCTCTTCGGCCTGGCGGATTGGCGTTTCGACGCCCTTGCCCTGCTCTCCCACGGCTTCTATTTTGACAAAGAATATGGAGTGGGCCCCCACACCCTTTCAGTCCCCAGGATAGAGCCGGCGGAGAACGCCCCCCTCTCCCTCCGCCCGCCCCACCCCCTCCCCGATTCCGATTTCAGGCGGCTCATCGCTGTGCTCCGCCTCTCCATGCCCTACACCGGGATGATACTCAGCACAAGGGAGCCCGCGGAGCTCAGGAACGAATGCTTCCACCTTGGCATCTCCCAGATAAGCGCCCACTCCAAAACCAACCCAGGAGGGTATTCAACAAATGATGAGAGCACCTCCCAATTCAGCGTCTGCGACTCGCGCACCACGGACGAGGTGGTCGCCTCCCTGCTCAGGGACGGCTTCCTCCCCAGCTTCTGCACCTCCTGCTACCGCTCGGGCCGCACAGGAGATGCGTTCATGGCGCTCGCGAAGAAGGGGCTCATCCAGGATTTCTGCCAGCCGAATGCAATCCTCACGTTCCAGGAATACGTTTCCGATTACGCGTCCGCGCGCGTCAAAAAGCTCTGGGAGGAACGAATAAAAAAGGAACTCGCCCAAATCAACAATACGCAGCGCAGGGCGCACGCCCGCAAAAATCTGGAGGAGATGAAGGATGGAAAAAGGGACCTGTTCTTCTGAAGAACTGCAAAAAGTGGATGAGATTACGCAGAAGGAACACCTCTCCGGGCGCGACCTCCCCTTCCTGCTGTCCCTCCGCACAAAGAAGGCAAGGGAACTCCTCCATTCCCGTGCGGACGAGGTGAGGAGAAAATCCATCGGCGACACAATCCATGTGCGCGCAATCATAGAATTCTCCAACACCTGCCGGAACAACTGCCTCTACTGCGGAATAAGGTGCGGCAATGAAAAGCTCCCCCGCTACCAGATGAGCCCCGGGGAGATATATTCCACCGCAAAAAAGGCCGCCTCCGCGGGCTACGGCACGGTCCTCCTGCAATCCGGGGAAGACCTTTCCTACCCCTCCCGCACCCTCTGTTCGCTCATCTCAGAAATAAGGAAGCTCGGGCTTGTCGTTTCCCTGAGCATAGGCGAGCGCCCTCTGGATGAATACGAACAATTCTACGAGGCAGGCGCAAGGAGGGTGCTCATCCGCTTTGAAACCTCGGACCCCGCCCTATTCAGGAAATTCCATCCCCCCTCTTCCGAAACAAAAAACAATCTCTCCGCCCGCCTCAAAATTCTCTCGGATTTGAAGAAGATGGGCTACAGTATAGGCTCCGGCCCCCTCATCGGGCTGCCCGGCCAAACTCCGCTCCACCTCGCCCGCGACCTCCTCCTCTTCAGGAAATTAGGCATAGACATGGCTGGGACGGGGCCGTTCATCCTGCATCCTGACACTCCGCTGGCAGGCAGAATCCAGCCACCAGAATCCAGCATTCAGCATCCAACATCCGGTTTCCAACAGACCGCAGCCGACAGAAAACAGCTCGCAGAGAAAACAATAGATGTTTATTCATGCATCCGCCTCCTCTGCCCGGACATCTTCATCTCCGCGACCACCGCCCTCCAGACCTTGGACCCGTTCGGAAGGCAGAAGGCCCTGCGCGCCGGCGCAAACCTCCTCATGCCAAACATCACGCCGCAAAAGTACCGCCCCCTCTATTCCCTCTACCCGAACAAGGCATGCATCCACGAAACCGCGGACGATTGCCTAACATGCGTCCGCATGATTGTAGAATCGCTTGGAAGGGAATGGGGCAGCGGCCCCGGGAATCCGCCAAGGAGGAAACCTTATGCTGGATGCACCTAAATCCCAGCGTTTGCATATCGCGATAGTCGGAAGGAGGAACTCCGGCAAATCCAGCCTCATAAACGCAATCACGAACCAGCAAATAGCAATCGTATCCTCCGTTCCAGGCACCACCACCGACCCCGTGAGCAAGGCGATGGAAATCCTTCCCATAGGCCCCGTCCTCATCACGGACACGGCGGGCCTGGATGACGAGGGCGAAGTGGGCTCCCTCCGCGTCGCAAGGACAAAGCTTGCAATTGAGCAGGCGGATGCCGCCCTACTCGTAATAGATGCGCTGGAAGGCCCTTCCCAGAAGGATTTTGAAACCGCCTCTTTTCTAAAGGAAAGAAGAATACCGTCGCTGGCCGTGCTCAATAAGATTGATTCCGCAACCCCGGAACAGATGGGGGAATCCACAAAAAAATGCGCCCCCCTCGGCATCACAGTAATCCCGGTCTCAGCCAAAACAAAGAGGAACATCCCAACGCTTCTGGACGCAATCGTTTCCCTCGGCCACCTGGAGGCCACCCCCCCGACAATCCTAGGGGACCTCTTCTCCGCCGGGGACACCGTAATCCTCAATTGCCCCATAGACTCTTCCGCCCCAAAAGGGAGGATAATCCTCCCACAGGTGAATGCAATCCGGGATATTCTTGACCACGGAGGAAAAGCCATCGTGGTGCAGACCGAAGAAATCCGCAGCACAATCCAGTCCCTCAAAAACCCGCCCGCGCTCGTGGTCACCGATTCCCAGGCATTTGAGGAGGCGGCAAAGGCCACGCCGGAGGAAATCCCCTTCACCTCCTTCTCCATCCTATTCGCGCGCTACCTCTCCGACATCAACACATACATTGAAGGGGTACGCACAGTGGATTCCCTGAAGCCCGGAGATAAAGTGCTCATCGCGGAAAGCTGCACGCACAGGAGATGCGATGAAGATATAGGGATGGTGAAAATCCCGAACTGGCTCAACAGCCACATGGGCGGAAAACTGGAATATTCCTGGTCCTCCGGCTACATCTTTCCCGAAGACATAAGCTCTTACAAGCTCATAATCCACTGCGGCGGCTGCATGACAAACAGGCGCGAGCTCCTCTACCGCGTCCGCAAGTCCCGGGAGCTCGGAATCCCCATCACAAACTACGGGATACTGATTGCGGAGCTGCACGGCCTTCTTGAGAGGGCGGTGAGGCCCCTACGACTGCAACCCACGGAATGAGCGCCCGGTGCGCACCGCACTCATTTTATATGTTTCCATGCCAATAATCAGCAGGGTAGTTTAAATGGCAGAAGGACAGGTAAAATTTTATAACATAAGCAAGCGGTTCGGCTTCATAGCCGGGGACGACGGGAAGGACTATTTCGTCCACCAGACAGGGGTAGTGCCGGGCACGCAGCTCAACGAGGGTGACCGCGTTTCCTTTGACATAATCCAGGGGGACAAGGGGCCCAAGGCGGAGAACGTAAAGAAGCTCTGAGTTTTTCCTGATTTTTTCCTTTTATTCCTTGCGCTTCAGCGTTACCGCTGGCCCTTGCGCATAAGATTGGCATCTTCAGTCCTTTCCAGGAGGAAGGGCATGCAATCCCTCTCCAAGAGGAAGGGGGGAGCGTCCCCCCTCCTTCGCTCTCCGCCCCATACATCGGGGCGTCGACCGAATCTCTTTAGGGTAATCATAACCCCCTTCCACTTCTCTTTGCAACCCGTTACCCGTACTTCTTACGCATCAGATTAGCGTCTTCCGTCCTCTCAAGGAGGAAGGGCATGCAGTCCCGCATCCTCCCTCTTGTTCGGTTCCACTCCGCGACTATTTCCCTGTAAATCCCTATCTCCTTCGCGTACCCTTCCCTCGTTTCCGTCCCCAGCACCCCGTGCATGAGCCGTGGAATCCCCGGGCACAGCTTCCCCATCATCTTCCCGGATGCATCCTTCGGGTACGCCTTGCACACCGAGGGCGCGAGCTTGTGTATGCCGCACCTCCCGTTCTCCAGGAAATAGCACGGGTTGGATTTCAGCGCAAGGAGGTAGTCCTCCGCAATCCCGGAATCGTGGAACTCCAGCACCATCTCATTGTCATAATTCAGGATTTTGCAGGGCGCGAACTGCGCGAAGTCCGGGGCCCTGTACCCGTCCATGTGCAGCCGCAGCACGTCAAAGGACGTCACCGTAATCAAGTGGTTCCTGCAGCACTCCGCCTTGCAGAGCATGCACGGGCTGAGCATGCGCCCCTTTGCCCGTCCGCATTTTTATTACTTTCTCCGTCGTTGCTTTTCCGCCGCTTACGCAAGAGTTTTTTCTGCACCCACGTAAAATTGGCATTTTTCACGCCGGAGCGGGAATATGTTTTTAAGCATATAGCCCGCGTAATAAAATTACGATGCAAAATGGGTCTAATACACCTACATTTGACGGTTAACGCGAAAATCGACCCTAGTTTTTCCCAACTCCCGAAGGAGAAGGCACAGGAATTCGTGGATGGATTGCTGCGGATTACTGGCATGAGGCCCCTCGGAGAGTTGAAGTGGTCGGACGCAGTTGACCTGGATTTCCCGGGGCAGAGCTACGTGCAGATGATTACCACGAGCCACACGTCGCTGCATCTTTTCAGCGACACGCACGAGATCTACTTCGACCTGTACTCCTGCAAGGAGTATGATCCCCAGAAGGTCCTCGAGCACCTGGACAAGACGTTCGGGCTGCGCGAGTGGCACGGGCTCCTCTACAGCCGCGAGACCGGCAAGAAGCCCGGCGTCATGAGGATCGGTTCCACCAAGAAAGAGCTGCTGGTAATCAGGAACTGAGCCATTCATCTTTTTCATTTTCCTTTTTTCCCCTTTTTCGCCCCATCCTTTTATTATACCCATCAGCGGATAGTGTCTATATGGGATGCGCTAGATGCGGGGCTTGCTGTACGCGTTTCGGCGTGTGCATAACCCCCTCGGACATAGTGCGCATCTCGCTCGCAACAGGCATGAAGCCGGCCCAATTCATTGATGTAATAGATGATTATCCGGACAGGGAGCGGAAGGAGCCCGCGCTCCTGGTAGGCGGGGAAATGAAACTCCTCGTCCTCAAGCGCGGCGGCGGAAACCAGAGTTTCTGCCGGTCATCGCGAAGCGATGCGGACGGGGGCGACACCTGCTCTTTCTATTCGCCCGAGGGATGCAAAATCTACCATTACCGCCCCCTCCTCTGCAGGACATACCCGTTCAGGGGCGGCATCCAGAACATGCGCTCGCGCGCCTGCCCTTCAGAATGGGTTCCCGAGGGCAGCGAAAAGGAAGCGTACGGGCATGACATCCTCCTTTATGAGAAAGAGCTGGTTGAATTCCAGAAATTCGCGGAGGGATGGAATTCCAATGACGGAGGCACCCTCGCTTCCCTGCTTGCGAAGATGATGAAGCCCTGAGCTATGGCTCCTCCTTCACGGTTGCGAACGCGGGCATCGTGACGCTCCTTGCTATGCCGCCCACCTCCCTCAATCTGTCCACGACCATCTTCCCAATCCCTTCCAGGCTTTCCCCGCGCACCTTCGCCACAAGGTCCCATTCGCCTGCGAGGATATGGACTTCGGTGACCCCGGGAAGCGCCGCAACTTTTTTTGCGACCTCCGCCTGCTTCACGGACCCCGGCTCGTATCTTATGAGTATGAACGCAGTGAGTGGCCTTCCGATTTTCCTGTAATCCGGCACCGCCACTATCCTGCTTATCGTCCCATCCTCCATCATCTTCCGCATCCGGTCGTGCACCGTCACCCGCGGAATCCTGAGCTTCTTTGAAATCCTGCTCGTGCTCTGCCTGCCGTCCTTCCGCAGCTCCTCCAGTATCATCCCATCTTTCTCGTCCATTTGAACGCCCATCTTACAAAATGTCGGAAAATATTATTAAATCTATCCATTTTTAGGCAAAAATACGGCATTTGCCCGAAAAATAATTTATACACGCCCGTGCACAACCATTTTGGTGATTTGGATGGAACACATACGAAAAGCGGTTGAGAAGCTTGCCAGCCCGAGGCTGCGCGCTGCGGTCAGCATACAGACCACCCTGCTCTCCTCGCTTACGAATATGATGCGCGAGGAAGGGATGATGCAGCTCCTCCCCGTGATGGTTTCCCCAATCACGGACCCGCTCAACCATTCCGTGCTGGAGGGCAGCATAAGGTACGGCTCCACCGAGCTCCAGCTCACGAAGAGCATGATACTGCACAAGCAGCTTGCGATGGCCTCCGGGCTTGACGGCATCTTTATCGTCTCGCCGAACGTAAGGCTGGAGCTTCCTGAAAGAGGCTCCACCGGAAGGCACCTCATTGAGTTCTCCCAGCTGGATTTTGAGATGCGGGGCAGGAAGATGGAGGACGTGATGCGGTTCAGCGAGCGCCTTCTCGTGCAGGCATTGCGCGATGTGAGGGCGCGCCACGGGAAGGAGCTTGAGCTTTTCGGCAGGGAGCTGCACATCCCATCAACTCCATTCCGCGCATACGATTCCCGCGGGCTTGAGAAGGAATTCGGCCCGGATTGGGAGCGGATACTCTCCGCATCGTCCAAGGGCCCGGTATGGGTGACCAACCACGAGCGCGAGTTCTACGATGCGGAAGAGCCGGACATGCCAGGCACCTACCGCAACTATGACATCATCTACCCCGAAGGCTTCGGGGAAGGGCTTTCCGGGGCCGAGCGCGAATGGGAATACAGCCGCATCCTCTACAGGATGGATAAGAATGGGATGGACAAGGCGCCGTATGGCGCCTACCTGGAGGCGGCGCGCATGGGCCGGCTCGTCCCCTCCGCAGGCGCGGGCTTCGGCATAGAAAGGATGCTGAGGTACATGTGCGGAGCCCAGCACATAGAAGAAGTGTCTCCGTTCGCGAAGGTCCCTGGGAAGGAAATTATCTTCTGAGAAGCCATTCCGCCTTCCTTCCCATTTTTTCCTTTTTCGCATCCTCCAGGGAAATCCATTTAACCCCTGAGAATCCCGCCCCCACCCGCGCACTCATGTTCTTGGAAGAAATCCTGAACCCGAGCGCGGGGACCCATCTCTTCCTCTTTCGCGAGCCGACATTGTGCCTCCCTTCAATGAAGGGCTCGTGCACCTGTGCATCTATGCCCGCCTGCGCGAGCACCGCCTCCTTCAATTCGGATACGGGGTTCCTTCCTTTCTCCACCATCACGCAGGGCAGTTCCAGCACTTCGCGCTCCCCCTCCTTCCTCTTCAGAAACAGCACGCGCCCCCCGTCCTCAATCACGGCGCACGCAAGCGCCGAGTATTCAGGCGCCCTGACCAATTTCCTTTCCTTCATCTATCTCTTGCTCTTTGAGTAATCTTCCTTGAACTGGGCAATCCCCTTGTCCGTAAGTGGGTGCTTAAACAATTTCTCAAACACTTCAGGTGGCAGGGTCGCGATGTGCGCGCCAACCCTCGCCGCGTCCAGCACATGCACAGGGTCGCGAACAGATGCCACAATCACTTCCGTCTTGAACTCGTAATTTGAGAATATTTCCATGATGTCCGCAACCAGCTGCATCCCGTCCTCAGAGATGTCGTCCAATCTCCCGACAAAAGGCGAAACATAGGATGCGCCCGCCTTTGCCGCAAGAAGCGCCTGGTTCGCCGAGAAAACCAATGTAACGTTCGTCTTTATGCCCTTCTTCTCAAGTACGCGCACCGCCTTCAGCCCTTCCTTGGTCATGGGCACCTTCACCACCACATTCTTCGCCCATTTGGCGAACTCCGTGCCCTCTTTCACCATGCCGTCCGCATCGTCGCTTATGCCCTCAACGCTAACAGGCCCGGGCACGAGCGCGGCAATCTCCTGCACAACTTCCTTCTGCCCTCTCCCGGATTTCATGATAATCGTGGGATTGGTGGTCACGCCGTCGCACATCCCCATCTCCATAGCCGCCTTTATCTTCCCAACGTCCGCCGTATCCAGAAAGAATTTCATCTTATCACCATCAGAATGAAACGACTTTATCGCTTTCCTTTATTATCCCATGCAAATCCTTCATAGAGGAAATCGGGCAGATATTTGTGCTCTCCTGCCCCCTAGCTTTCATGCATGTCCCGCATGCGAGTATGCTCCCGCCAGCTTCAACAAACCCCTTCGCTTCGCCTACACAATCAAACTTACCGCCGTTCTTTTCGTATTCAACCGCCTTCCCAACCAGGAACACCCTCACTCCATCCCCTTCTTTCCTTGAGAAATTCGCCAGCCTGAACGCATTCCATACGGCTTCCGCATCATCCGTGCTTATCACAATCCCAAGCTGCATCCTCTACCTCTTTTTCATCTTCATTGACTCTTTCACAACAGAAGCGATTCCATCAGCATCCAATTTATACTTTTTGATTAGCTCAAATGCGCCCCCGGATTCGCAGAACTGGTCATAAATCCCGTGCCGCCTCACCGGCACAGGGTATTCCTCTGCAACAACTTCCGCGACCGCGCTGCCCATCCCGCCGCTGACCTGGTGCTCCTCCGCCGTCACGATGAGCCCGGTTTTTCTAGCCCACTCCACCACGGCTTTTTTATCTACGGGCTTTATGGTGTGGCAATCCACGACCGCGCAGGAAATCCCTTCCCCCTTCAATTTCTCCGCGGCCAGGAGTGTCTCATAAACCATCGGCCCGCAAGCAAAGACCGCAACATCCGTGCCGTCCCTGTACACATTCGCCTCCCCTATCCTGAACGGCGTTTCCGGTGTTGTAAAGGAAGGCATCTTTTCCCTGCACGTGCGTATGTACGCCGGCTTGCCGGACTCGTACGCCGCAATAGTCGCCTTCCTCGCCTCTTCAACGTCCGCCGGCGCCATCACCGCCATATTGGGGATTACGCGCGTAATCGCCATATCCTCAAGCGCCTGGTGGGAAGCCCCGTCCGGCCCCACCGTAATCCCGGTGTGCGAACCGTGGAACACCACCGGCACGTCGTTGTAGCAAACGGAAACCCTTATCTGGTCCCAATTCCTCCCCGGGGAAAATACCCCGTATGCGGAAACGAACGCCTTCTTCCCGCATGCCGCAACGCCCGCCGCAACGCCCGCCAAATTTTGTTCCGCCACGCCCACCTGCACGAACCTTTTCGGGAACTTCTCCGCGAACCAGTGCGTGCGCGTGGATTCCGAAACGTCAGCGGTCAACACCCACACGTCCTTGTCCTTCTCGCCCAATTCCACGAGCGCCTTGCCGAAGCCGTCCCTGCTGGCAGCCGAGCCCTTCGCCGGAAAATCAATCGTAGCGTGCATGTTCATCCCTCTTCCTCTATGACGCTTCTTTCCACTCCCAGCAATTTCAGCGCCTCCTCCGCCTCCTTCTGCGTTGGCGGCTTGCCATGCCATTCCGTAAGGAATTCCATGAACGGTATTCCTTTTCCAGGGATTGTATGCGCGATTATGAGCGTGGGCTTCTCATAAATCGCCTTGCTCTTCTCGCACGCGTCTATTATCTCATGAATGTTATGGCCGTCAACCTCAATCACGTGCCACCCGAAAGCCCTGTACTTCTCCGCAAGCGGCTCAAGGGGCAAAACCTCCTCCGTGAATCCGTCTATCTGTATATTGTTCCTGTCCATTATCGCAGTCAGGTTCCCTAACTTATATTTGGATGCGAGCATCACCGCCTCCCAGGTCTGGCCCTCCCCGTGCTCGCCGTCCGATATGACTGCGTAAACCCTCCACCTCTTCCTTTCCGCCTTTGCGACTATCGCCATCCCGACCGCCTGCGAAAGCCCCTGCCCGAGCGGGCCCGAGGAATTCTCAATCCCCGGCAGCGCGGTGCGGTGCGGGTGCCCCTGCAGCCTGCTCCCCAATTTCCTCAACGTGAGCAGTTCCTCCTTCGGGAAATAGCCCGCATTCGCGAGCGCCGCATAGAGGACCGGGCATACATGCCCGTTGGAGAGGACCAGCCGGTCCCTGTCCGGCCATTCGGGGGCCTTCGGGTCATGGTATAATACGTTGAAATATAATGCAGTAAAAATGTCCGCGAGCCCTATGGAGCCCGCGGAGTGCCCGGACTTCGCCTCATAGAGCATCTTTATGACGTCCTCACGAATGGTGTTCGCAATCAGCCTGAGCTGCTTGTTGTTTGTGATTCTCATCCTGCTGCCCATATCAGCACCCAGTCAAACCGTGAAGCCCTCTCCCGGCTTCCGGCATTTCCCCAAGCTTCCCGGTTTGAGCACCCAATTTCCAGTTTCCCGCCAACATTTTACCCACGCCCCGCCCCGCTTTCCCATCCTTTCTTCAGCGCGTCCTTCAGCTCCCCTATCGCCTTTCCCGCGTCCGGCTTGGCGAATATGGAGCTCGCAGCCGCCAGATTATCCGCCCCGGCTCCCGAAGCCCTTACCGCGGTCTCCGGGTTTATGCCCCCGTCCACCTCTATCTCCGCTTTCGGGAGCATCCTTCTTAATTCCTTTACCTTCGCCTCCACTTCCGGGATGTATTTCTGCCCGTAGAAGCCAGGATGCACGCTCATTACGAGTATCTTCTTCGCGCCCTTAAGGTGCGGCTCCAGCTTTTCCAGCGGCGTCTCCGGGTTCAGCGCGACGCCGAGCGCCCCGCCGCTCTCCTTGACCGCCTTCAATAAGTCCTCCCAGCTCTCCACCGCCTCCACGTGCACCATATGCAGGTAGGGGCCCTTCAGCTTCGCAATCCACTCCTCCGGCCGCTGCACCATCCAGTGTATTTCATACTTAAGCCCGGAAGGGAGTTCCTGCAGCTCCTTTATCCCGATTGTAAAATTAGGCACGAATTTGTTGTCCATCACGTCAATATGGATTGTCTTGACATAATCCCTGACGCGTGAGATATGGCCCAGCAGTTCCTCCCTCGTTTTCACCAGGATGGCTGGTATAACCTCTAGCGCCATGTTTTCACCCTTGCGCAACCCCCGTTGCGCAGAATACGAGCGCTTGCCCGTAATATTGTATGTGCGTTCAGAATTAAAACTTTCTCCTTATCCGCCAAGAGGAAGGGGGGAGGCGTCCCCCCTCCTTCGCTCTCCGCCCCATACATCGGGGCGTCGACCGAATCTCTTTAGGGTAATCATAACCCCCTTCCACTTCACTCAGAAACCCTTTGCTCGCACTCCTTACGCCGTTATCCTAGAAATTTTCTCATCGTCGCCGCCTTCACTATTTCCTCTTGTAATGCCTCGTGCCCCCCGGCCTCCACTTTCTTTAGTATGTATTTGGAGAGCGCCCGGTGCGGCTCGTCCGCCTCAAACTCAAACCTCTCCAGCACCGGCAGCATCTTCTTCTCTATTTCCGGGAACATTTTCAAATTCTCAAAATTCAGGTAAACCAGCGCATCCTTCAGGTCCTGCTCAAAGCCCGAATAGACCGAATTGATATAATCATAATCCTTCTCCTCCAGCGCGTCCAGCCCGAGCATCTCCGGCGGAATCCCGATGGAGTATAAGGAGGCGCAGAAAGTGATTGCCCGCGGCAATTTCACCTTCCCCGCCCCGCGAGAGTACCCAAACAGCCCAACGTGCAGCTTCCTCTTCCTCCTCGCTGGCACGTACCTCGCCACCCTGTTGATTATGGGCGCAAGGAGCGCAATCTGCTTTTCGTATTCCGCGGAAACCTTCCCTATTATCCTCAATGATTTCTCCGCATCCACCTCCCGCGGCTTTCCCCTCGGCCTTTCCCTTATCTTTTTCACCGCCTCAATCACCTGCTCCGGGCGGTAATCATACTTGAACGCCGATTGCAAAGTAAGCGTCTGCACGTTCGGGTAGCTGTCCATGAACGATTCCACATTCGTGGGCTTCAAATTCCCGCGGAACGGCGCGCTCCCCGCCCCTATTATCGGATAAACCTTCACCCCGCTCTCCTGCTCAAGCGCATGCAAATCCGCCACCGCATTCTTTATCATCAATACGGTGCTGAGCGAACCATAATTCAGCGCCGGGTCGCTCCTCGCCAGGAATACCCTCTGGTATTCCAAATCTTTATCAGAAATGTATTCCTTCACCATCCCCGCGGCATTCCCCATCGCCTTCATGTCTTCCAGGAGCGGAATCATATGTATCTGCGCGGGCTTCAGCCCGCCAACCCACTCCGCCACAGTAATATTTCCGCCGGCTATTTTCTTTCCCCCCTTCCCCGCAACGAAGTCCCTATAGTAATTATGCACGCGGTTCAGCGACTCCGCGCTCGTCGTCATCGGCAATATCACTTCAAAAATCGGCGCGACATCCCGCCCATAAAATGCGCTGCACGCGTCAAAATTCCGCGGGATGGATTCCAGCGCCTCCAGCAAAACCTTCCCCTCGCTCTTCTCCACTTCCGGGTTCGGGACGCGGAGAGTGAGGAACGCGTCCTCGCCCAGTGTTTTCTCCCTGAAGAAATATTCATACCTGCTCAATAATTTCTTCACCACGAAGCCGTCAACTTCCTTCCCTTCGCAGTCCCACATCTGCTCCTCGCACCCCAAATCGTAATACGCGTAGAAGGCCTCCTTCACCTCGGTCTCGCCGTCCATGATTGCGGAGTCGCTGAAGAAAGGGATGGAGGCGTTGTCCGGGTGCTGCGTGCTCATGCATCTTGGAACTTTCATCTCTTCCCCTAACATTCTTCCGGGCATCCGTTTATAATTTTTCCCGAATTAGCTAACCCGTGGTAAAAATGGCGACGGAAAAGAAAACGGCAAAGAAAAAGGTTGTGAAGAAGAAGGTTGCAAAGAAGCACGTGCACAAGGGATGTTGCTGCTGCTGAAATTTTTTTTCTGTTTTATTTTTCAAAATCCCTTTTTTCGCAAAAAATTGCACATACGTTTATAATGCTTCACTGTTTTACCCCTCCGTGGTAAAAATGGCAACCAAGAAAAAAGCCAAGAAGGGAAAGAAAGTTATAGCGAAGAAAAAGGGAAAGAAAAGGTAATTTTTTCCCTTCTTCTTTTTTTATCAAATCCAAGGCGATGCCATGCAAAAACTTCTGCTCTGTTCCGCGCTGATGCTGCTCCTTTTCGGCTGCACGGCCACAACCCCGCTCAAGGGCCTCAACGAAAACCCGGCGGATTTCGTGGGCGAGAAGATTACGGTGTCCGGCACGGTGGAGAACCCCATACACCTTGGCACGCTCTCCGGCTACACGCTTGTTGACGGCAACGAATCCATAACAGTATCCAGCCAGTCGCTTCCCGCGGAAGGGGATAGGATAACCGTCACCGGGACCTGGATGCGGGACACGTTCTTCGGATATTACCTGCTTGCTGAAGAGAAATAACTATTTTTTCACAAGCTTAACTATATTCTCCCTTCCCTTCTTTATCCTCTTCACGTATCCCTGCGCTTCCAGCGAACTTATGAGCAAACTTATCTTCGTGTCCGTGCATTTGAGGATCTCCCGCAATTCCTTCTGGTTCCTCATCCCCTCGCTCCCTTCCAGTATCTCAACCACTTTCTTTTCTTCCTCGTCCAGTTCCCTTTCCTTCCCGGCTTTCAGCGGTTTCTCCGCCTTCTTCCTCCCAAGCAGCAGGTATGCCGCCACCGCCGCAATCAGCAAAACCAATCCGAAAGACAATGGCGCCCAGTCGTCCTTCCGCCCCGCGGGGATGTCCTCATCAATCTCCCCGATCCCAAAACCTTCTATCCCCTCAAATTCATCCGGTGAGAAAAGCACGATGTCATATGCAGCCCCTTCCGCCCCCACAAGGATTTCGTCCTTCGCATACCCCGTCAGCGTCCCGTTCTCGTAATAATATGCGGAAATATTATACGCCCCGGGCGCAACCTCCATGGAATACACACCGTCCGAAGAGAAAACCTGGTAGGTGGAAGCGCCATCCGCCTTGACGAGCACGCCCTGCACGGCATCAAAGCTGTCCATGCTGTAGATGCTCCCGCCAAGCGCCGCGGCATGCAAAACCGCAAAAAGCGCAAAAACCGCCAATAAAGCCTTCATGTTCCCCTATTCGGAGAAAAGCTTTCTAAAACCTTCCGAAAGCTTTCGCGAAAGTTTCCATTTAAATACCCCCTCCGCAGTCCCTGCAGGTGATCCAAATGAGGAAGATTATGGGAATGCTGGTCCTGCTTGGGCTGGCCGGGATGCTCTTCGCATCC
>JAGVON010000042.1 GCA_020052735.1 archaeon
ACCGAGCCGTCCTTGAACCTGCCTGCCCTGCCCCTGCGCTGTATGGAGCGTATTTCGCTGGGGATAGGCTCAAAGAATATCACGGAATCCACCGCCGGGATGTCCAGCCCCTCTTCCCCGATGGAGCTTGCAATCAATATCTTGAACTCGTCCCTGCGGAACGCATCCATCGTCTCCTCCTGCATCTTCCTTGTGAAGCCGTCCCGCTTCCCCACAAATATTTTTGAGGAAAACCCGTTCGCGTCCAGCACATCCTTTATCCTGCTTATCTGGTCGCGGTACTGCACGAACAGGATTACCTTGCTCCCTTTCATTGAGGAGAGGAGAGTGAGCAATTTTATGGTCTTGGGATGGTCGCCGGCTGTTGAAAGGATTTTGAACGCCTTCACCATCTCTGGGCGTGCAACGAGTGTGGCGGACGTCCTGGAAGATGATGCCTTTAGTTTTGCAATGTAATTCAGCGCGGGGTGGGGCCCCTGCGTCTGCAGCAGTTCCTGTAAATGGATAAGGTGGAGAAGCGCGTAATAATAGGAAAGAAGGGCGTATTTCGCCGGATGGCGCATCGCCTGCAGCCTGTGGCCGTACAGCATGAATTGTTTTTTGGATGTGATTGGAGGTTTCTGGTAGTGGTTGCCTAATTTCTGGGATTGCTCTTTAATCAGGGCAGCTAAGCAGCTGTCCGCTTCCTTCAACTCCGGGGACAAATCCACTGGGATCCATGACGCGGCCATGTTTTTTGTGTATGGTTGGATTGCTGCGTCGGTTTCCGCCAAAATTTCAATGTTTTTTATGTTGAGGTTGGAAAGGACTTCCTTTATCCTGGCGCGGTCCCCGCCCGGCGAGGCCGTAAGCGCCAGGGAAATGCAGTTTCCAGGCAGGCTTCCTGCGATTGGCACGTATGCGTAATCCCCAACCGCCCGGTGCGCCTCGTCGAAGATGGCTAAGGAGGTGTCTTTTGTGGGGTAAATCCCGTTCTTTATGTCGTTTTTGATTGTTTGGGGGGTTGAAACAAATATTTTTGAGTTGTAGATTGAGGCGCGTTTCTTTGCAGTTACTTCACCAGTAACCAGGGCGACATCTTCTGGCGCAACGCCCAAAAATTTCTGTATTGTTATGTAATGTTGCCTGGCGAGGGGTTTGGTTGGTGTCATGAAGAGGGATTTCTTCCCAGAAAACATATTCTCTTTTATCAATGCGAGGGCGATGTGTGTTTTCCCAAGGCCGGTCGGCAGAACGACGAGCGTGCTGCCTTTCTTTTTCACAGAGTCAACAATCTGTGTTTGGTACGGCCGCAAGATCAGCTCCATATAAAATAAAATTGTGGGAAGGGAATATAATGGGAGGGGAGGGTGTATTTCCACTAATCATTCATCTTATGATATGATATATGATAGAAATTTAAAGTAATTGTAACCATGGTTACATGGTGAGCGAATGTTGGTTTATATATACGATATAAAAACAGCTTTACGGAATTATAACCGTGTAAAACGCGTCTTCTACTACAACCTGAATCGTAGGGGGCTGAACAAATATTACTGGAAAACCAAATCCGTCCTTGTCGTGCCTGACAATATGGGGCATGTGGTTGACTCTTTTTTCAAAGAATACTCTAAATTTCTCATAGTTTACAAAATAAAATGCCGCGAAATAAAAGAACTGAAATAGTGGAAATGGGGGGGGTCCCCCTACTTCTTTATTGTTTTTTGCCATTCCCTCAAGAAGGTTGCAAGCAGCCGGACGCCCTTTCCTGTGGGGCCCTTGCAGAAATAGCCGGAATCCCCATCACTCCATTCCACACTCGCGATATCCAAATGGACCCAAGGCGTGCTCCCCACAAACTCCTTCAGGAACGCGGCGGCGGTTATGGTGCCCGCCTCGCCGCTCTCACTCCCAATATTCTTCAAATCCGCGTAATCCCCCTTTATCATCTCACTATACTCCTTCCATAATGGGAGTTCCCAAACCCGCTCGTTGGTCTCCATGCCGCGGTCGTATATCTCCCTCATTGCCTTGTGGTCAGTCCCCAACATCCCTATCCCATGCTTGCCGAGCACCACCAACACGGCGCCCGTCAGGGTGGCCGCGTCTATTATAAGGTCGGGCTTTGCTTCGCACGCATAGGCCAGGGCATCCCCCAAAATCAGCCGCCCCTCCGCATCCGTGTTCAATATCTCAACCGTTTTCCCGTTATACATCCTAACAATGTCGCCAGGCTTCGTGGCGCTCCCGCTCGGCATGTTCTCGGTCGCAGGGAGAAGCGCGGTTATTTTCAACGGAAGCTTCATCTCTGCCGCCGCCCTCATAACACCCATCATTGTGACGGCCCCACATTTGTCAAACTTCATCGTGTCCATGCCCTTGGATGGCTTTATGCTTATGCCGCCGCTGTCAAATGTTATCCCCTTGCCAACAAGCACAACATGCGGCAGTTTTTTGCCGCTGTTATATTTCAACTCTATAAGGACCGGCTCCTGCACGCTGCCGCGCGACACTGCGAGTATGCCGTTCATCCCCTTCCTTTCCAGTTCGCCCTTCCCCATGGCCCTGAACCCAAAACCATGCTCCTTTGCGAGCTGCCTCGCCACCTCGGCCAGTTTCCTCGGGGTCATTATGTTCGCCGGCTCCACCGCGACCAGCCGCGCGTAGTTCTGCGATTCGGCAAGCACCCTCCCGTCGTCCACAGCGGAAGCAAGGTCCATTTTTGAAATCATGACCAGCCGTTCTATCTTCCTCCCCCCCTTCTTCTTTTTCTTGTACGGCTCCAGCTTCAGGTCCGAAAGCAGCGCGCCCTCCACCATCGCGGTGGCGACATCCTTCTCGGAATGCCTCATGGCGCCGTTGAAGTCCAGGAGAATGGCTACGTTTGCAAGCCGCGCAGACTTCGCCCCGCGCACCGCCTTTGCCGCAGCAAGCCGGAAATCATCCAGCTCCACATTCTTTTCCTTGCCCAGCCCGATGAGCATGAGCCGCTTGTACGGCTTTCCCTTGTCTGGCAGGAGATAGTACTTTCCCTTCTCGCCGACGAAATCCTTTTCCACACCCACCTTTGCGAGCTCTGCGTGCGCCCATGCGGGGACCTTCGCCTTGAAGCAGGGCACAACCAACAAATCCGCCGAAACCGCGCCGAAATCCTTCCTTGCAAATTCAACCTTCATCATACCACCAGATTGCACGTGTGCAACAACACACTCCACTTATAAAACATTATCCGCCCGCCTGCGCACCACCCTCATCGGGTTCCCCTTGGCGAACGAGCCCGCCGGCACGTCCCCATCAACGAGGCATGCCGCAGAAACGACCGCACCCGCGCCCACCTCCACCCCGGCGAGCACGGTGGCGTTAGCGCCGACCAGGGCGCCCTTTCCAATGATGGTATTCCCAATGCGCAGCCTGTCCCTCAAAAACTCGTGCGCCAGTATGGTCGCGTTGTACCCAACAATGCAATTATCGCCAAGTTCAATCAGCTCCGGGTAGAACACGTCAAACATCGCCACGAGCCCCACAGCGGCATCCTTGCCCAC
Source organism: archaeon (assembly GCA_020052735.1). Classification (GTDB taxonomy): domain Archaea; phylum Micrarchaeota; class Micrarchaeia; order Anstonellales; family Bilamarchaeaceae; genus CAIXOA01. Next base: position 3,525 of record JAGVON010000042.1, read on the forward strand.
AGTCATGCCGGTCATCCTCAGCAGCGCCCTTTTCAGCGCAAGCGACGGGGCGTACCTGGAAAGGGTTATCATGATGAAATTATACGCCACCCTGAACGGGTTCCTGAAACGGGTCCAATGGTTCAGCGGATTCTTTCCGGAAACCCTGAATGACCTGAGCCGCCTCAACATTCCACCTAAAGATTTGCCCCTATGTGCTCCACGGCGTTCCTGAAAACCTTCAGCCCTTCCCCCGCCCTGTTGGCGCCCCTCGTCCATGCCGGATGGTTTGTGAAATGGTTGTACGCCTCGGGGTGCGGCATCAGCCCGAATATCCTTCCGCTAGCGTCGCACACCCCCGCCACCCCGCCCACCGAGCCGTTCGGGTTGTACGGATACTCATTCACCTTCCCGTCAGGGCTTATGTACTGGCACGCAATCATGTTCTTGCCAAGCATCTCCTCCAACACTTCCTTCCCAGAGGGTATGAACCTCCCCTCCCCATGCCTCACCGGCAGGTCAATGTATTCCATGCCTTTTGTGAAAACGCACGGGCTCTTCTGGTTCATCGCCAGCCGCACCCACCTATCCTCAAACTTCCCGGATGCATTATACGTGAGCGTAACCCTCTGCGTGAAATCTGGCACCGGGAGCAGGCCCATCTTCACGAGCGCCTGGAAACCGTTGCATATCCCGAGCACGAGCTTCCCGCCCTTCACGAATTCAGAGATTTCCTCCCCAGCCCTGTGCCTGAGCCGGTTCGCGAGCACCCTCGCGGAGCCGAGGTCGTCCCCGAACGAGAAGCCGCCGGGCAGCACCAGCAGGTTGTATTCCCGCAGCAGCGCAGGAGTTTCCGCAACCTCGCTCACGTGCCTGATGTCCGCCTCTCCGCCAGCAGTGCGCACCGCGTAAGCGGTTTCGTGGGGGCAGTTTATGCCGTATCCGTCAAGCACGATTGCCTTCGCCTTCACCATTTCAACCCCCCGGCCCACGCCTCGCGCAAATCAAAGACATCCTCGTTCACCAGCGCGTTGTTGCCGTTCATGAGCACCACGCGCTTGTCCCCGCGAACCCTTCCCACCTTCTTCGCCTTCGTTCCGAACATCATTTTCTCAAACTTGAACGCATCCTTCTCGCGCACACTCACCACGAACCTGCCCGCGCTCTCCGAGAACAGGAGCGCCGCGTCCTCGTCCGTTTCCCTGCCCATGAGCGAGAGGTCAATCTCCGCGCCCACCTTGCCGCCCATCGCGCACTCGGCGAACGCCACCGCGAGCCCTCCATCCGACATGTCATGCACGCTCCTCACGACGCCCTTCTCAATCGCCTTTGAGAGCGCCGCATAAAGCTCGGAATTCTCCTTAACCCTCACCTTGGGCATCCCGCTGCCCTCGCCCCCGTGCAGCTTGAAATACTCGCTTCCGCCCATCTCGTGCCGCGTGGTCCCCAGCACGTAAATTGCATCCCCCACGTCTTTGAAATCGGAGCTCGCTATTTTCGCCACGTCCTCAACCCTGCCCACGACCGTCACAAGGAGCGTCGGGTTTATGGAGTGCTTGCTGTCCCCCGCATAATAGTCATTCTTCATGCTGTCCTTTCCGGATATTATCGGGATTCCGTATCCCACGGCCGCATCATGCATGCCCCTCGCCGCCCTCACCAGCTGCGCCAATTTGAAGTCCCCGTCCGGGTTCTTCGGCCCCTTTATCGGGTCCGGCCAGCAGAAGTTGTCCAGGCACGCGAGGTACCCGAACTTCGCCCCGCACGCGATTGCGTTCCGCACCCCCTCGTCCACGGCGTTCATCGCCATGTGGTAGGCATCCTCCATGTACCGCGGGCACAGCCCGTGCGCCACCACCAGCCCGTCGTTCTTGCCCAGCACCGGCCGTATCACCCCGCCGTCAGAGGGCGCGTTCCCTTCCATCAGCGGCTTCAGCACGCTCCCACCCTGCACCTCGTGGTCGTACTGCCTTATCACCCACTCCTTTGACGCGATGTTCGGTGACGCGAGCAGCGCCCTCAGCGCGTCGCCGTGCTGCATGAGCGGCCTGCTCGGAGGCATCGGCATCCTTTCCTTCCACACCGCCTTCAGGCGCATCTGCGGCACGCCCTCATGGAGGAAATGCATATCAACATACGCAACAGTGCTCTTGCCGAAAAGTATGTGGAACTTCCCGCTGTCCGTGAACGTCCCCACCGCGGTCGCCTCCACATCATGCTTCTTCGCCAGCTTCTCAATCCCCGGCATCTTTTCCGGAGGCACCGCGAGCGTCATCCTCTCCTGCGATTCCGAAAGGAGGATTTCCCACGGGTCCAGCCCCGGATACTTGAGCGGGCACTTTTCCAGGTGCACCTCGCACCCTCCGCTGAACTGCGCCAGCTCGCCTATGCTTGACGAGAGCCCGCCCGCGCCGTCGTCTGTTATCGCTTCAAAAAGCCCGAGGTCCCTCGCCTCCAGCACCATGTCTATGACTTTTTTCTCGGTTATGGGGTCGCCTATCTGCACCACGCTCCCCGCAATCCCGGCGGTCAGCTGCTGCGATGAAAAAGTGGCTCCGTGTATGCCATCCTTCCCTATCCTCCCGCCGACCATCACCGCAAGGTAGCCCGGCCTTATCTCCTTCCTCGCCGTCTCCCGCCCGCCTATCTCGTGCGGCATCAGCCCCACGGTCCCGGCATACACCAAGGGGCGGGCGGTATAGCACTGCTCAAACACGACAGACCCATTCACTGTCGGTATCCCGACCATGTTCCCGCCGTGCTCTATGCCCCTTATCACGCCCTTCGCAATCCTGCGGGGGTGCAGGCAGCCCTTCGGCACGTCCTTTGCGTCAAGGTACCCGAAGCACAGCATGTTCACGTTCGCGATTGGCTTCGCGCCCAGCCCGGTCCCGAGCACATCCCTGTTGACGCCCAGTATCCCGGTCAGCGCCCCCCCGTACGGGTCCAGCGCCGATGGCGCGTTGTGCGTCTCCACCTTCACCGCGATGTCGTTCTCGTGGTCAAACCTGATTATGCCGCCGTTGTCCTTGAACACCGAAACCACATACGGCTTCCGCACCTCGTCGGTCGCCGCCCGTATGTATGTCTTGAATATGGAATCTATGCTCTCCTCCCTACCCTCAACGCCCTCCCCTTCCTCCGAGTAATCTATCTTCGCGTTGAATATCTTGTGCTTGCAGTGCTCGCTCCATGACTGCGCGAGCGCCTCCAGCTCCACATCCGTGGCGCCCTTGCCCAGCCCCATCTTTTCCCGTTCCTTGCGCACCGCGGCCCTTGCGAAGTGCGCCTTTATCTCGCGCATCTCCTCCAGCGAGAGGGCGAGCGTCCGCTCCCTGCTTATCCTCATCAATTCCTCGTCGGTCACCTGGAGGTCTATCTCCTCCGCGACCGGGGCGTGGTCCAGCTCAACGCGTGGTATGTACGGCTCAAATGCGCCGCCCTCCGGCTCATAAACCCTCCATGCCTGTATCACTTCGTTGGCCAGCAGTTTTTTCGCGATTTCCGCCAGCACGGAGTCGTCGTCAAACTCCGCCTTCACCGCATACACCCGCGACGTGTATGCCTCCACATCCTTCCCGAGCACGTCCTTTACGCCCTGCACCGCCGTGTTGCCTTCGTTGTCAGTCATGCCGGGCAGGAAGCCCACCTCTATGCGCCAATAATCAGGATAGAACGGCTCCTTATATGAAAATTCCTCGGAAACCGCGTCCGCGAAAAGCTCCTTCCCGAGCTTGTCCATCTCCGCATCAGAAAGCTCGCCGTATAAGTTGTATGCGCGCACGATGGCGACGTCCGACGGCTTCACGCCCGCCAGCTCAAGGATCTGCCTCGCGAGGGATGCGGCGTTAGGGTCCCGAAGGTCGCCCTTTGGCCTTACCTCTATGCGATGTGCACCTTCCCCCATGCCCGGATTTGTTGGGCAAAATATATAACACTTATTTATCATATGGGTGGAATGTAACCATGGTTACATTCGGTGCCAGAAAGGGTTTTATTAAGTTTATCAGGCATAATATGCAGCATGGCATGCCCGCAACCCCCCGTCCCGCAGCAGAGGGCGCTCGTGCTAAAGGGCGTGCTTGACCTTCCAAGGTCCCTCAACAAATTCGGGAAGGCAATGCCGTTGCACGCCGAATTTGATGAAATGGTCCGCTCCGGGCATCCCGAACTCCTGGCGCACAAGAGCTGGCTTCCCGCCCGCTCAGGGGACATACTTATCTACCCCGAGCGCAACCGCCCATTCCCCGCGCTTTTCAGGTATGAAGACAAAAATGCAGGAATGGTGTACTCAGTGGACACCTGCACCTATACGGGAATCCGCGGAATCGCGCTCTACATGCTGCGCGGCACATACAGGTTCCGCTTCCAGGGGAACGAGATGCTCTTCTACCCCATCGGCAGCCCAATCATCATCCAGTTCCCGCAGGACCGCGGCTGGCACCCATACGACCCAAGCACATTCATCCCGGTGTCGCAAGGGGGGATTACGGACACCGCAGGCACAATGTCCGGACGCTTCCTCCAAAGGTCGGACGGTGCATGGCTCGGCTGCCCAACCCGCGACATAAACCGCGGAAACAACGACGAGAGATATGTGTTCGCATCCGACCTGCCATCAGTCCCACGCGCGGTCTTCGCATGGGAGGGCGCAGCCGCCCAGTCGCAAACTGAAGAAGGGCAGCGCAAGCTAATTGTGCAGGTTCCAGCCATCATTCCCGCGCATGCCCCTGCGCCAAAACCCACCGCCATAGCAGGCCCGCCGCAGGCACTCCGGGATGCGCAATGGGACTGGACACAAAAGAAAATCCTGCATGAGCTTGACCCCATGCGATATCCGGACCCCGGCCCCCCGCCTAACCCCGAACAATACTCGCCTTCCCCGAAGGCAGGCAAGGCATGACCTCCGAATCCGGCACCCCTAGCAATTCCCCAATCTTTTCCGCCGCCTCCTTCTTGTCCATCTTCCCCGGCACGATGAATATTTTTTTCTTCATCCACTTCGCGCCTTCTGCCCCGGCGGAAACCCTTCCATTTTCTTCAATCCCGATTGCGAGCATCAGTTTCGTGTCCCTGAACCATTCCCTCTCGCCTGAAATCGCGAACCCCCCGGCCCCGACAAACCCGCCCACCGCATG
>JAGVON010000056.1 GCA_020052735.1 archaeon
TAATCTTGCATGCAAAAATTAGATTGATTTGGTGGTCAATTCATCTACGGGCTAAAGCCCGTAGGTTTCTTGACATTCAGGAGGCAGAGGGGTTACTAAATATAATTTTTGATAGCGAGAGAAGGACCGGGAAACAGTTTACCGAACTCATTGATGAACTTGCGGAGTTCTTCATAAAGATTGAAAACAACGACTTCATGTCGTGGAGCCACAGCCTCTGCCACCTCTTTGAAAACTATGCACCACATGACGATGGCAGCCGTTCGTTCCTTGACAATCCGGCACGTTTTGGGGCAGCGAAAAAATTGATTGACGAAACCGTGAGGCGGGCGATTGCAGTGAGGCGTACTGAATGCACGCATAGGATAATGGAGCCGTTCATTACGTATAATCTCGCCAAAATGACCGCTGAAAACTTGGATGGCGATTTCCCATTCAGGCCGGAGTCAGTCATGGACAAAGGATTCGCTGAACTGCAGTGGGATGGACATGTTTCCGCCTCGATACGGCTATTCTGCACGGCAACAACCCCGAGGGAGTTTCTTGTTTCCATCTCCGGCATTGCAGAAAGAGATGAACGCATATTCCCAAAAAGTATTGCTGGATTGATAGAAACGGTGCAAGGAGATGTGCTGACAAAAATTGAAATGGCGAAAAATGCAGCGGAAGAAGTGGCTGGCTTGTATGTGGATGTGGACGGAACTCTGATAGTTGGGGGCAAGCTGAATGCACGCGTGCTACAAACCATGGAGAAGGCGGCGGAAGACGGAAAGGCCGTGAGAATATTCACTGGGGGCAACCCGGAGAAGCAGACGGAGCGCCTTCAGGCGCTCGGTGTTCCGGAGAAGTTCCTGCCTGCCATCCAGAAATCGGATTTCACTGGAAAAATCATGGAATGGGTAATAGACGATGCCCGACTGGAATACCAGGGTATTAAGGCAAAGCGCCATGATTATCCAAGTGACTAGCCCTATTTTCCTTTCTTTTTCCGTCTTTTAACGCATGCCATATCAGCGGAAACCCGCCTGGAAAAGCTTTTTATTTGGGGGCTGCATAATAACTTCGGTGTTCGGTTGAGAAATGTAATAAAGGACTATAATGCGTACATGAACCTGGACCTTTCTGCTTTTGAGGGGCTATGGATAGCTATTTTCAACGGCCAGGTGGTGGCCAGCGGCGCAAACCCCAAAAAGGTCTATGGCGAGGCCATGGGCGCCTCCAAAAACAAGATGGTCATGCTGGCGAAGGTCCCAGAGCGCGGCGTTGTTGAAATATTGTGATGGGATGTCCAAAGCTTACAAATACAGGAAGTCGCTCAGCCCGGACAAGGACGATTCCACGCCGCTTGCGCCACGGATTCCGGTCATTCTGATTGGGAAGGAGGAAGCGATGGAGAACATCGCCCTGATAGATTCCGGCGCCACCGATACCAGCATCCCGAAACTCATAGCTGAAATTCTGGGCCTCCGCTTCGGAAAGAAAATACAGATACGGACTCCGGGCGGGGAAATATCCGGCTATGGGTCTGAAGTCACGGTTGGTGTGCTTATGGAGCATGACCGGCTTGTGAAGATTAAGGTTCCATGCCATATACTTGAGGATTTTGATGAGATAGTGCTGGGCAGGGCGGGCTTCTTCAATGCCTTTGAAATCACCTTTTGCGAAGCGAAGAGGGAGGTGCGGCTGAAGCACCTGCAGGCGAAATAGAGGGGATTTCCGTCTTTTAACGTATGCCTATATGGCTAAAAGGAAGCTTTTTATAGCGTTCCGGATGAAATAGTTCCGGATTCTATGGATAAATTAAAACTAAAGATAGCCGGGGAAATAAGCCTTTCCGAGGACCCGGGCTCCACCATGAAGAAGTGGAGGGAGATATTCGGGATTACGCAGGCGGAGCTTTCCAAGCACCTGAAGATTAGCGTTTCCACCATCAGCGATTACGAGAGCAACAGGAGGAAATCCCCCGGCGCGGCCATCATAAAGAGGTTTGACAATGCACTCTTTGAGCTGGATGCTGCCCACGGCGGGATTGTGACGCAGAAAATGATGGAAGGGAAGAGCACCACGGACCAGTATTTTGAGGTGCACGAGTTCGCGCGGAGCGTGGACCTGGCGGACTTCATCAAATTGATTGAGGGCGAGGTAATACTGGGGGAAGGGATGATTGAGGGGAAGAAGCTCTATGGATATACTCTAATTGATTCCATAAAAGTCATCCTTGAGATGCCCTCCAACTTCTTTACGGGAATTTACGGGAACATGAATGAGAGGGCGATGATATTTACGGGCGTCTCTACGGGAAGGAGCCCGATGGTCGTAATACGGCTCAGCCCGTCCAAGCCCACGGCGGTAATCCTGCACGGGCTGGATAAGAAGAAAGTGGACAAATTGGCGGTAAAAATTGCGGAAAAGGAGCAGGTTCCGCTTATAGCCACTAATCTGGAAGTGAGCCAAATAAAAGAGCGATTGAACAAGATATAGAAGGGTTATGGAAATGGCTGAAGCCCAGAAATCCTACGGCAAGACGCTTGCATTCTCCAAGCTCCAGATGATACCTGTAAAGGAAGAGAAAGCGCCGGAGGAACTGGGGCAGGAAACAAAACGGGAAACTGGGAACAGAAAACGGAAAACTGAGTGATTCTATGGTTGGCATTGTCGGATATGGAGCTTACGTTCCGAAATACAGAATAAAGAGCGAAGTGATTGCGAAGGTATGGGGGGAGGATCCCGACCGCATAAAGAAGGGGCTGGGCATAAATGAAAAAGCGATTGCGTCCAGCGACGAGGATGCGGCCACGCTTGCGGTTGAGGCGGCGAAAATCGCATTGCAGAGGGCGGGAATTGCCCCGAAGAAGCTGGGGGCGTTGTACGTGGGGAGCGAATCCCATCCATATGCGGTGAAGCCCACGGCGACAATAGTGGCGGAAGCGATTGGGGCCACTCCGGATTTGACTGCTGCTGATTTGGAGTTCGCATGCAAGGCAGGCACCGCGGGAATACAGATTTGCATGGGCATGGTCGGGGCGGGCATGATTGAGTACGGGATGGCGATAGGGACTGATACCTCGCAGGGAAGGCCCGGGGACGCGCTGGAATATTCCACTGGATGCGGGGCGGCCGCGTACATCATTGGGAAGGATGCGGAATCCCTCGCGATAATAGAGGATACGCATTCATTTACTACTGATACTCCGGACTTCTGGAGGAGGAATAAGGCGGATTATCCTTCGCACGGGGGAAGGTTCACGGGGCCGCCTGCATACTTCAAGCATGTGAAGGCGGCGGCGCTTGGATTGATGAGGAAGATGAACACGAAAGTTGAAGATTATGATTATTTTGTATTCCACCAGCCGAACGGGAAGTTCCCGAGGGCGGTCGCAAAGATGCTCGGGGTGCCGCCAGAGAAGATTGCGGACGGGCTGCTTACGCCGAATATAGGAAATACATATTCGGGGGCTTCGCCTATCGGGCTTGCAAATGTATTGGATGTTGCGAAGGCTGGGGACAGGATATTCGTTACATCCTTTGGGAGCGGCGCGGGCAGCGATGCCTTCTCCATCAAGGTGACGGACAAGATAAAGAACAGGGAAAAGGGAAAGCCCGTCTCAGAGTTCATAGCGCACAAGGAATATGTGGATTACGCAACTTATGCGAAATATAGAAGGAAATTCAAGGGGATGTGATACTCATGAGGAAAGTCGCAATAGTCGGAGTGGGGATGACAAAGTTCGGGGAGCACTGGGACCGCGGCTTCAGGGATTTGGTTACAGAGGCAGGGGTGAAGGCGCTGGAAGACGCAGGCATGTCCGGGACAGAGATTTCCGCCGGGTATGTGGGCACGATGGCTGCCGGGAGCCTGATTGGGCAGGAGCACACCGGGGCATTGATTGCGGATTACATGGGATTGAACCCTATTCCCATTACTAGAGTGGAGGGCGCGTGCGCATCGGGAAGCCTTGCCTTGAGGCAGGGGCTGATGGCGGTTGCTTCCGGGATGCACGACGTGGTGGTCGTAGGCGGCGTGGAGAAGATGACCGACCTGGACACCGCGGAAGTGAGTGAAATACTCGGTGGGGCAGGGGACCAGGAATGGGAATTGTTCCTGGGCGCGACTTTCCCTGGATTGTATGCGATGATGGCGAGGAGGTACATGAATGACTATCATGCAACGGAGGAGATGCTCGCCTCTGTCGCGGTAAAAAACCACAAGCATGGGAGCATGAACCCGCTTGCGCAGTTCCAGAATGAAATTACCATTCAGGAGGTATTGGACTCCAAGATGGTGGCGGATCCGCTGAGGATACTGGACTGCTCACCCCTTACGGACGGGGCGGCGGCCGTGGTGCTGGCGCCGCTGGACATTGCTAAGAAATACACCGATACCCCGATTGAGATTGTGGCGAGCGCGCAGGCGAGCGACACTATTACCTTGCATAATAGAAGTTCTATAACCGGGGTGAAGGCGGCGGAGATTGCCGCGCAGGCCGCGTACAAGCAGGCGGGCGTTTCGCCTTCGCAGATTAATGTGGCGGAAGTGCATGACTGCTTCACGATTGCGGAAATAATGGCGATTGAGGATTTGGGCTTCTTCCCCAAGGGAAAGGGAGGCGAGGCGTCGCTTAATGGCGAGACGCAGATTGGGGCGAAGATTCCCATTAATACGAGCGGCGGGCTGAAGGCTGCCGGGCATCCTGTGGGTGCAACCGGGGTGAAGCAGGCGGTGGAAATCGCCTGGCAGTTGCAGGGCGAGGCAGGCAAGAGGCAGGTTTCCGGGGCGGATGTAGGGCTTTCCCACAACGTGGGCGGAAGCGGGGCTACCGCCGTCGTGCACATCTACAAGAGGGTGAATTAGATGAAGGAATCCATTCCACTCACATGGAGAAAGATACCGGACAGGTATAGGTTGATTGGTTCGCTCTGCAAGAATTGCAATGGATACTATTTCCCTGCCCGGCACGTGTGCCCGAAATGCAGGAGAAAAGGGAGGATTGAGAGTTACCAATTCTCAGGGCGCGGGAGGGTGTTCTCCTTCACCGAAATCCATGCCGCCCCCGCGGGCTTTGAGGACCAGATACCATACGTGATGGCGATTGTGGAGCTGGCGGAAGGCGCGCGCTGCACGGGCGAAATCGTGGACGTGCTCGGGAAGGACGTGCAGATAGGGGACGAGGTGGAGATGGTCTTCAGGAAGATACAGAGCAACGACCCTGAGGGGCTAATCCATTATGGGTTCAAGTTCAAGAAGGTAAAAAGATGATTTCACTCTGCAAAGAGTGCGCTTCACGGTTTGAGAAACCTTGGCGAAGTTCCGCAGAACTTTGCCAGTCATCTCCGCAGAGATGTGAATTTCCCATAGGAGAGTGCTCCATCTGCGGCGGAAAGATAGCGAAGATGGGCGAGCTTGCGGAAAAAGGCGCGCTTCTTGTTGGAGGGGACTGGGATTCCTTCTCTGTATCCACTACCATTCCTACAAAAGTCCTTGCCGCGGAGGAGAAGGCGTTTGATTATTCCCCGGGGGAGAGCATCAAAACATTTGCAAATAGATACTTTTCCGAAAAGGTTGCGGCTATTTCTGGAAGGAAGTATGCACCTGCTGGAGGGGATGGGAGGATAATGTTTGATTTCCGCTCCTTTACTGCCCGGAGGGAAGTGGAGCCGCTCTTGTTCTTCGGACGATACAAAAAACTGAAGGAGGGGCTCTCGCAAACTAAATGGGACTGCAGGAAATGTGGAGGAAGGGGTTGCGAGCGGTGCGGAGGGGCAGGAAGGATGTACCGCTCGGTGGAAGAAATTATAGGCGAGCCGTTCGTGAAGAAGACGAAGGGCTCCTTCTGTATGCATGCATCAGGGCGCGAGGACGTGGATGTGGTGAATACGGCTGGGCGGCCGTTTGTGCTGGAGATCACCCATCCTGAGGTTAGGAAATTTGATTTGGGGGAAGTGAGGGAAGAGATTGCATCTGGAGGGGAAGTGGAGGTCTCGGATTTGCAGAAGGTGGGAAGGGGCGACGTGGAGTTGGTTGCGGATTCCCATTTCCCGAAAACATATAGGGCTTGGATAGAGGTGGAGGGGGGAGCCACGAAGAAGGATTTGGAGAGGATTGCTGGTTTTTCCGAGATGCTTAAACAGCAAACCCCCAATCGCGTGATGCACCGGAGGGCGGACAAGGTGAGGGAGAGGCATGCAAAGGTGGTGCTGGCGGAAATGGATGACAAACTTGTGATGGCGGACATTCTTGCGGATGCGGGCACCTACATAAAGGAACTGATTGGTGGGGATGAAGGGCGGACGCAGCCGTCTTTTGCTTCCCTTCTGGGGAAGGGATGCGCCTGCAAGAGGCTGGCGGTAGTGAAAATAGAGGACGGCTTTTTGGATTTGGTTTTAGGATAAGTATTTTAAGTAGAAGAAAGAAGCGAAAAACATGCTGGAATGGCTCCTGTTCTCACCGATGCAGATGCCCATGGAGACCGCCAGGATTTTCCTTGCGGTGCTGGGCATGGCCGTCGCCTCCTATTACGATTTGTTCAACAACAGGAACGTGCCCGAGATGCTGCTCTACGGGTTCCTTGCGCTCGCATTCATCTTCAACATAGTGTTCTTTGACTACGACGTGTTCGTGTATGGGGTGGTGCTTGCCTTCATCCTTCTGGTCGTAGGGTTCGCATTATACCGCGTGGGGCAGATAGGCGGGGCTGATGTGATAATGGTGGCGGCGCTGGTGCTGCTGCTTCCGATTAATCCATCCTATCTTGAAGTGCCGTTCAATTACCCGTTCATATTCTCAGTATTGATTTTCGGGGGCACCGCCTTCGCGGTATTTTCCATATTCTTCTTCGCCAGGATAATAGCGAAAAAGAAGACGAAGGCGAAGCCGAATTACCTTTACCTTTCTCTCCTGTTCGTGTATGCGCTTTTTGTTTATCTGTTCATCAATGCGCCATTCTTTTCGCTAATGTATTTCGGCATTGCCTCGGTGTTGCTGCTTTCCTCCATAATATTCCTGATGTACAGGAACGTGATAATGGAGGCCACGATGGAGCAGGTTTATGTAAAGGATTTGGAGCCCGAGGATGTGGTTGTGCAGGAGAAGATGGACCTGCACATGAAGAGGATGAAAATTGGGAATGTACTCAGCCAGAAGAATATAGATGCGCTGAAGAGGAGCGGCACGAAATCGGTGTGGGTTTATGCGAACCTCCCGCCTTTCCTCCCGTTCCTGCTCATAGGGCTGCTTGTGGCGCTGTTCTTCGGGAACCAGCTTTTCCTTATTTTCTAACGGACAAGGTCGGCTTTCGTGATTATGCCGAGGATTTTTCCCTTTTCTACTACTAAGATGGCGGGGCTTTCCTTCAGTAGCTGGATAATAGAGGAATAGCGGGTGTTCCTTCCAACCTGGGGGAGTGCCGGCTCAATCGCCTCCTTCACCGGGGTTTTCCTTATGTCCTCCATCGTGTATCCTTTTTCTATGAGGGAAAGGATTCCGCTCTCGGAAATGGTGCCCACCACGACGCCCCCCTCCAATACGGGGAGTTGGGAAACCCCCCTGCCCCTCATGAGGGAGAGCGTCTTTCCAATCGGCTCCGAGATTTTTGCGGAGAGTATTGGCGAGAGCATTATCTCCTCCGCTTTCTTCTCTTCTTTTGAGTGGAGGGAATCCAGCGCCTCAAATATCCTTTTCGCATTGGAATAGGAGGGCTCCGCCTTCTTGCTTTCTATCTTTGCGACGAGGGACTGGGAGATGCCCGCGAGCTTCGCAAGCCCGCCCTGGGTGAGCCCGAGCGAAACGCGCCTTTTCCTTATTTCGTCCAGCGACGGAAGCACGAGGATTACCGAAAATAATTAAAAGAGGTGAAATATAATACTTATACCTATGGCACGGACGAAATTTATTGTTGTCATGGGTTCAATAATGTCTGGCCTTGGGAAA
>JAGVON010000080.1 GCA_020052735.1 archaeon
ACCCAGATTACGTCCTTCATCTCGCCCTTTTCCATCTCCTTGGAAATCTCCTCGGCGACCTTTGTCTTCCTGGTTGTCTCGTACGAAACCTTGTCCGCGTGGATAATGAGTTCCTTCATGTGCGCACCTTAGATGTAACCATGGTTACATGAACCATATGACTGCGCCCCCTGCCTTCTTTCCCATATCCGAACATGCCGGCAGTCATATGGTTCATCAGTCCCCAATCCCCTCCACTATGGCGGCATACGCCGGCCTGGAAAGCAGCAGCCCCAACAACGCACCAAGGATTGTTGAAATCGCGAACCCTATGATTTCCACCATCCCCGAGAAGAGCAGCGGAACCATCGCGAACACCGCCACCGTGACCGTCGTAGTGACAATGTCAAACGCCTTCCCCAATTTCTCGTCCCGCGACCCCTCCTTCTTCAATAATTCGTCTGTAATCACTATCTGCGAGTCCACGCCCACCCCGATAGCCGCAATAATGCCCGCCATCGCGGCCAAATCTATCGTAAAGGACCCGATTACCGAAAGCAGTATTATCATCTCAGAAGTGCTTATCGCTATTATGGGGAGCAATATGCTCATCTTCCTGTACCTCAGCGAAACAAGCGCGGAAATCGCGACCAGGGAAAGCCCCAGCCCTATTATGCTGAGCCGCAGGAACTCCTCCCCCAGGGGCGCAGGTATGACCGTCTTGGAGCCGATGGAAATCTGCACAGGGAGAGCCCCACCTTTCAGTATGGATTCAATCTTCTTCGCGCTCTCGTATGCCGAAAGCGCCTTCTCATTCCCGGCCCCCTGCGCCACGCCCCCAATCCTGAAATTGTACGCAGGTATGCCCGTCGTTATGTCCGGGGAAAGGCTCGGCGATGAGAGCAGCCCTACGGCATCCCATTCCTCCACTATGTATTCCTGCGTGTCCTCCCCGTATATGAGCGTAGGCGTTATGCCGTCCTCCGCAACCACCACATGGAACCCGAGCCCGCGGAGCCCGTCCCCTATGCTCGCGTTCATCTCCCGCGAGACTATTGCCTTCGTCTGGTTCGTCCTCGGCCCTATCCCGCTGAGGTTCCCGTCATAAACATAAAGCCCGATGTCGTTCCCCTCAAGGGCGAGCGCCTTGTGCATCGCAGTGAGCATGCCCTCCCTGTCCAGCGCCTGCCCCGTGCCCTTCAGCTCATCCCACGACGCCACTATGACCGCGTCGTTCGGCCTGTCCAAGAACATATACACCGGGAAATACGCCTTCCCGTTCACAACACTCGCGAACAGCTCTGCCCCTTCCCTGTTCACGGAGAAGCTCACCCCCCAGTCCTCCCCCTGCAGTTGGGAAGGCGGAAGCTGGTATATGGTCCCCGGGAGTATGTACTCCCCCCGCATCGCGGCCTTACCGTCCACTATCCCGGTATAGACCCCCTGCTGGGACAGCACGTCCTCCACCGATTTTATGAACGCCGGGTCCGAGCTCGGCACCTCCACGTTGATTTGGGAGTCGCCGACCGCCCTCACCTTCACCTCGGTGAGCCCGAAGGCCGACGCCCTCTTCTTTATGGAATTGACCATCTCGTCCATTACCGTCCCCTGCGCGGGCTGCTCCAGCACAACGGGGATCCTAGTGCCTCCGCTAAAATCTATCCCGAACTTCATCCCGTGCAGCACGAGGTTGAACCCCGCGAGCAGTATTATCGCCCCGAGGCACATGAGCTTCAGCTCCTTCCCCTCCCACACGTGCGAAAGGGCGCCAAACAGTATGAGCGCGCATATCAGCACAAGCCCCGCGAACACCGGGTAGAGGTATATCCCAGCCGCGAATAGCAGCACGAACGCGCCCAGAACCATTTTCTTATCCATCAGGCGCCACCCCCCTTCATGTGCTCCTTATAGTAAAGCACCATCACCGCGTTGAGCCCCCACGTCGCAAACACATCCCCGACCAGCCCGGCCAGCGCGACCGCCGAAATCTCATAATAGACGGATATGTGCGTCAGCATTGAAACCGCGAACAGCACCAGGAACGCCACCATCGCGGAGAAGCTCATCGTCATCCCGGTCTTCATCGCATCCCATGCGTTCTCCCTCGGGTCGCCCCTCCTCTTCACCAGTCTCGTCGTGAGCAGCACGTCCGTGTCCAGCGAGAACCCAATCAGCATCAGCAGCGCCGCAAATGAGGGCAATGTAAGTGGTATCCCGAAAAAGCTCATCGCTCCCATCGCTATGATTATGTCGCATGCCGCGCCCGTTATCACCGCTATGCTCGGCACGACCGCCCTGAAAAAGAAGAACACAAGGACCACGCTGAGCAGCGCGGACATGAGCACCACCCCGCCCGCCTTCTCAAGGAAATGCGTGCTCAGCGCCGGGCTCACCGTCATCGCTGAATGGCTGCTGTACTGCGCATACTGGTCTATTATCTCCATCACCTGCGCGGTCTGTATGTCGTTCACCCGCATGTACGCCTCGTTGAACTTGTCCTGCAGCCTGTTCAGGTTGTCATACATCCTCGCTTCCGTGTTCAGCCCGCCCAGCTCAAACATCTCGTCCGCTATCCCGTCCAGCTTCGCCCTTTCCGCAAGGTATTCCGCCTCCTTTGAAAAGTTCGTGTTCGCCTCGGCCTCCAGGAACGCGACCGTGTCCAGCTGGTCCGCGAACCCGCCCTTCAGCTGCTCCGCGCGCACCATCTGGTCCGTCTGGGATACCTCCACCTCGGCGACCTTCCCCAGCTGGCTGTCATACACCTTCACATTCGCGTCAAACCCGTTCGCCAGCAGCTCGTTCTGGAGCGCAGCCGCGTCCGGCTCGTTCGTGAGCTGCAGCGTGATGAGCGTCCCTCCCCGGAAATCCACGCCCAGCTTCAGGTTAGGCAGGTAATATATGGATAAAACTATGAGTATGAGCGGGAATATGAGCAGCAGCCGGTAATCCCCCTTATAGATGTTAGGAATCATTCATTCTACCCCAAAAACCTGTTTCTATTGTCCGATAATGTTTATAAATCGGATTTTGCCCGCCCCCTGCCCCGCTTAACCGCCATTTCCATCTCCGCCCTCATTTTCGCGGTCAATTCCCTGCACTTGCAATTCTTCTGGTGCCCAAGATGCCATTTAAGCCGCTGCTCCGGAGTCGCATCCTTCGGCATCCTGTTCTTCAGGTGCCACTCCCTGTTTATCACCATGCTTGCGGCCGCCGGGATTTGAACCCGGGTCGTTGGCTTGGAAGGCCAAAATCCTACCGCTAGACTACGGCCGCGCCAAGAGGAAGAGGGGGCGTTCCCCCTCCCCTTCGTTCTCCGCCCCTCTTCCATTGCAACTCCTTGCAACGGGGCGTCGAACGAATCTCTCTAGGGTACTCATACCTCCCCCCAACTTCA
>JAGVON010000008.1 GCA_020052735.1 archaeon
ATAAGGGCTACCCTTGATGAGGCGGCTGGCATAGGCGGCGACGAGGTATACACCCTGGAAGAGGCACAGCAGGCCAAGGCGCTCGTGAACCAGGCGATGCGGGACTTCAGCGCGCTTGTTGGGGAAGCGAGGGGAGGAGAATGAAGGAAGTTGTCTTTGGGCTGCTCCTCCTCTCCCTCCTCATTTTTGGATGCGCGGGAGCAGGCGGGACGGGCAGTGGGACGGGCACGGTTAGCAGCAGCGACATAACGGACGAGGACCTCTCCGTGGGCGACCTCTCCATAGACCTTAGCGAGGACGATACCGCCCTCCCGGAGCAGGTGAACTGAACAAGGTGTGAATATGGCCGGACAAGCAATGGAACAAGCAACAAGCGGAACAACCAGAAACATGGATACAGGCAGGAAGCCGATACGCGCAAGCCCCCTTCTTGAGGGCTCCACGCTGGCAAGGCTTTTGAGGGATTTGGCCTCCGGGGACGGCAGGGTGAGCGGTGACGCGGCGCGCACTTTGAGGCACTGCGCCGCGAAAGGGGAAGATATTTCCGGGGCTTTCCCGGACATCCGGATTGCCCTCTGCTCCGAGGATTGGATGGCCGTAAGGAACCTCCTCTGGGCCCTCAAGTACGCGAGGGAGAAAGGGGCGGACATATCCCCCTTGCAACCCACCATAGACAAACTCCGCCATTCGCAGGATGGGGTAACCAGCGCCATGGCGGGCTGGTTCAGGAGCGGGCCTTTCTGATAGGCCCGCCCTTCCCTTATTTTTCTATTTTCTCCCGCCCACGTTCCCATCTCCTCCTTTTTCGCAACCCCGCGCCATCGGAAGGTTTTAATTCCTCACGGAAGTAGCTCATCCGGTGATTCAAAGTGGTTGAGAAAAAACTCAAGAAGAGCATGGAGACGTTTGTCGGGCCCTGGGCATACATCGCGGGCGTAGTCGTAACCCTGGTTGCGGGCTTCGCGTTCCCGTTCAACCCCGTGACGCCCTCCGTAGCCACCCTGACCGCAGTCGGCGTGCTCTCCGCGCTGGGGCTGGTAATCGGCCTGCTCAACGTGAGGGACATTGAGAAGACGAAGTTCCTCATCGGGGTGCTGACTCTCCTGATTGCCGGCTCGCAGATAACGCTGCTGACGTCCAACATTTCGTACCTCGGCAACCAGATACAGAGCGCGGTGTTCTACCTCATGTCGTTGACGATACCTGCGGCAACGGTCGTCGCGATAAAGGTAATACACGAAGTGGCTTCCTAGATTTTTTTATTTTATGAAAATTGGAAGGATGCTCCTTCTTATGCAGAGGGAGTCCTCCCGCAGGGGGGCTCCCGTCCTTTCTGTTGAATCAGCGATAGGCAGGGGTCCTTTCGCCATCCTCATCTTTACGGCGCTTTCAGCGCGCACAAGGGACGAAACCACGATAAAAGCTGGAAGGAGGCTCCTCTCCCGCGCCCCAACCCCCCAGAAGCTCTCCCGCCTCACAATCCCGCAAATCCAAAAGCTGATTTATCCCGTAGGATTCTACAAAACAAAGGCGAGGCACCTCCATCCCCTTTCCCTGGCCCTCATCCGCGATTTCAAGGGAAAGGTCCCCTCCACTTTTGAATCCCTCATTTCCCTTCCCGGCGTGGGCATGAAGACCGCGAACATAGTCCTCGCCTCCGCCTTCGGCAAGGCCATAATAGGGGTAGATACGCACGTCCATAGGATAAGCAACCGGCTCGGCTGGGTGAAAACCAAATCCCCGGAGGAGACCAGCGCCATCCTTAACAGAACAATCCCAAACCGATACAAAAGGAAACTGAACATGTCCATGGTCGCGTTCGGCCAGACGGTCTGCACCCCGTTGCGCCCCTTCTGCTCCGAATGCCCGCTCACAAGGGGTTGCCCGAAAATAGGGGTAAGTAAGCGCAGGTAACGCATCTAGCAGCCGGCACCCAGCAGCCCACATTACTCAATCAAAAAGCCAAAAGCCCCGTACTTCCCCAGTTTGTCCGCTATTTCCTCCCCCTTCCCCGTATCAGGCGCAAGGATGAGCACGCACCCCCCGCCCCCAGCCCCGGTAATCTTCGCCCCGAGCGCCCCGTTCCCAAGCGCAATCCCCCTTATATCATCTATACTAGGGGTGGAGAGCCCCAGCCGGGCAAGCAGCACATTATTCTCGTCCATCAACCTTCCAAGCGCCACGGCATCCCCGCGGGAGAGCGCATCAATGGTTTTGTCCACGAGCCACTCCTCGGCCTCCTCCAGGGCGCAGTATTCATCCGGCTTGTCCTTCCTCATGGATGAAACTTTATCCACCAATTCCTTCGTCGGCCCCTTTTTCCCGGAATTCGCAATCACGAAGTGGAATTTCCCCCCCACTAAAAGGGGCTCGGGCTCCCTTCCCTTCTTAAACAGCATTACCCCTCCATGCGCCGCCAACGTATTGTCTATCCCAGAGGGATTCCCGTGGAACGCCTTCTCGCCCTCAAACGCCGCCTTTGCCGCCTCCTTATCGCTTATTTCCTTTCCCGCCGCAGCCGCGGCAGCCCTCGCCAGCGCCACGCAATAGGATGCGCTCCATCCCATGCCCGCGCTGACGGGAAATTCGCTCGTTACCGACACCACAAACCCCGTCCCGTGCGCCACCTTTTCCAAGACCTTCCGGGTGGCCTCCTTCAGCAAATCCCCGCATTCAAACGAAAATGAGAGCGAGGGCGCCTTCTCCAGTATGACGGTGGTTTTCCTTGGTATCCCTATCCCTATCCCACGCGCCCCGTGCACCACGAAGTGCTCGCCGATGAGAATGGCCTTCCCGTACCCTGTGCCCTCAAAACCCATGGGAAGAAGAAGCCACCAAAAGTTATTTAACTCTAGACATTTTACCATACCCATGTCCAAAGCCATCATTCTCGTAATGGACGGCCTGGGTGACCTGCCCGACGCAAAGGGCTACACCCCCCTTTCTGCAGCCCTGAAGCCCAACATGGACCGGCTCGCCGACGAAGGGGCAACGGGGCTCTTCTCCTCCATAGGCGCCGGAATTGTCCCGGGGAGCGACACCTCCCACCTCAGCATATTCGGATACGAACAGGAGAAATACTATCCCGGGAGGGGCCCCCTAGAGGCAATCGGCGCCCGTTTCCCCTTGAAGGAGGGGGACATCGCCTTCCGCGCCAACCTAGCCACCGTTGAGAACGGCAAGATATGGGACAGGCGCGCCGGGAGGATAACCACGGAGGACGCCAAGGCCTTCTCCAAATATATACAAAAATTCAAGGTCGGGACGGGAATAGATGCAATTTTCCAGCCCACGGTGGAGCACCGCGGCATCCTCATACTCAGGGGCAAGAACCTAAGCCCCGATATCACACCCACGGACCCCCATTCCAACATCGCGCTTCCGAAATCCATGCCCCTGGACCCGAAGGACAAGGCGGCGAAGCGCACCGCCGATGCGCTCAATAAGTTCACAAAAATGGCCATGCATACGCTGGACAAGGCGAAGGAGAACAAGGACAGGCGCCGCCCGGTGAATGCGGTAATCGTCCGCGGGGCGGGCACATACTCAAAAGTGGATTCAATGTTCCAGCGTTATGGGGTCAGGGGCGCATGCATCGCCGGAGGGGCGCTATACAAGGGCGTCGCCTCATACGTGGGCATGGACATAGTTGACGTGAAGGGCGCCACGGGCACCTTTGAGACGGATTTGAAGGCGAAGGGAAAAGCGGCATTGCAGGCGCTCTGGTCCCACGATTTCGTCTTCGTGCATGTGAAGGCGACGGACTCCTTCTCCCACGACGGGAAATTTGAGGAGAAGAAGAACTTCATCGCGAAGGTGGACAAGGAGCTCATGCCCACCCTCCTCCGAGGAAACTGCAACATCATAATCACCGGTGACCACTCCACCCCGGTCAAGCGGAGGGCCCATTCCGGGGACCCGTGCCCGCTCCTCATCTCCGGGCCGGACGTGCGCAGGGACGACGTAAAAAAGTTTGACGAATTCGCGTGCGGCGCGGGCGCGCTGGGGCACGTGAAGGGCACGGAACTGTTCAACATAATGCTGAACCTGATTGAAAAGGCAAAAATGTGCGGAACCTAGAGAAAACGCGGGGAGAGCGCTCCCCTTGTTACGCGCCTCTCATCAGTAAGATTTATAAGATTAGTCTTACTAATAAGATTAGGTGAACGAAATGGCGGAAGTATTTGAGATGGGAAAGGTCAGTTCAAGGGGGCAGATAGCCATACCCGTGGACATACGGGCGGAGATGGGCCTTGAGGAAGGGTCAAAGGTCATTTTCTTCCTTGAGGAGGACACCCTTCTCATAAAGAAGGTCAGCTCCCAGACCTGGGCGCAGATAACGAAGCCCCTGAGGCAGCTGAAGAAGAAAATAGCCCAGGAGAACGTTAACGAGCTTATCCACAGGATGAGATGATGCTGAAGGCCACCCTGGACACCAACGTCCTCATATCCGGGACTTTCTGGGAAGGCGAGGCATACAAGATAATCCAGCTTGTGGAAGGCAGGAAGGTACGCTGCTTCCTTTCAAGGCAAATCCTCGCGGAATACAGCGATGTCATGCACAGCGAAGAGATACTTGACAAGGTGGGGAAGCATCATCTGCACGTGAAATCCGCCATAATAAAGGTCATGGAAATAAGCACGATTGTTGAGCCGAAAAGAAAGCTATACGCCGTGCAGGAGGACCCGGAAGACAACAAAATCCTGGAGTGCGCTGTTGAAGCCGGCGCTGACTTCATCATAACTTATGATGAAAAGCATCTGCTGAAAATGAAGGAGTTTGAAGGGATAAGGATTGTGTCTCCCGGCGAATTCCTGAAGAAGCACTTCAAGTAGCTGATTGGTAAATAAGAAATAGGATAAAAGAAATAAAAATAAAAAAGGGAATTCAGCCCTGCGC
The DNA here is from genome assembly GCA_020052735.1 of archaeon. Taxonomy (GTDB): domain Archaea; phylum Micrarchaeota; class Micrarchaeia; order Anstonellales; family Bilamarchaeaceae; genus CAIXOA01. The sequence continues at coordinate 4,901 of JAGVON010000008.1, forward strand.
CGTCCTGGAAATCACGCTGGCCTTTATCTGGTGCTGAACGCTCTGGTCTATGTCGTTCTCGTAGTTGTACCAGACCACTATCTTGCCGCGGAATTCCTGGTTCGCCTGGCTGGTTATCTGCTCGCCGTCTGAATTCACGCATGGCACCCTTATCAGTTCCATTGAGGAGCCGGAGTTCAGCGTGCTGGGCGCGCCGTATTGCCCTGCGGAAACAGCTCCCGTCTCCGGAATCTCGTTGCCCGGGGCGTTCGTGCACATTACCTCGCTCACCTGTATCCCCTGGCCCGCCTGGTTCCAGACCTTCACGTTCATCAGGAGGTTGCCGTTTGAGTCCACGAAAAGCTGTGGCGGCGGCTCGTTGCACGTGAAGCCCGCCTGCTCAAACAGGCACACCTCCGGCGCCCTGAACGGGTTCAGGAAGATGAGCGCCGCAATAACCAGCACTATTGCGAGAATCGCCCAGCCGTAAGTCATCAGGTATTCCATGGCCGCTTGGCCCTTCATGTTCCTCATCTCATACACCTCATCATGTTCATAGCATTGTTGCGAATATTGATTGCAGGAACGCAGACACCACGAAGTAAATCACGTACGCCACCACGAGCATGAACGGGAAGAACTTCAGCCCCTGCGTCTTTGAGCCGCTCTGTATCGTCCCCAGCAGCAGGGCGGATATCAGGCACGTCACGAATATGGTCGCGACGCTGAACCACTGGAACTCGTCCGCGGTTATGATGGGCGAGGACGGCTGCACAAAGGTCATCTGCGTGGCCTGGCTCCCCAATCCCCCCGGAGGGAGGTAGGAGAACGCAATCGCCAGCACCTCAATCAGCCGGCTCGCGACCGAGAACAGGAACGGCGTCCCGACCACGGATGCGAACACCAGGAATATCACATATACAAGCAATGTTGATGCAATATCCTTCTTCTGTATGGAGACCTCCCTCGCGTCCTCGGAGGTTATCTCAAGTATCTCCGCGACCTCTCCGCCCGTCGCCATCGCCTGCTTCACAAGCAGGATGGTCCTCTCCAGGATTTTGGAGTTGAACCTCGTCGCGAGGCGGTCCAGCGCCTTCTCAAACGGCTCGCCGCTGAACGAGCTCTTTATCACATTCTTCACTTCAATGGACAATATGCCGAACTCCGGCTTCGCCGCATACCACATCGCCTGGTCCACGGTCATCCCGGAGCGCACGTTCGCGGAGATGAGGGAAAGGAAATCCGGGAGCGCGGCCTCAACCGCCGCCTTCCTCGCCTCGCCCTGCAATTGCAGGAACACCCACGCGAGCATCCAGACCACGAATGTCACCACCGCCGCCGCAACGATTATCGTTATGGCCACGATTGCGAACTCCGGCAGGTACGAGCCCGGCAGCACGGCGAGCAGGAAGTTCTGCAGCACCGAGTAGTTCAGCATGAGCAGGAAAGCGAATACCGCCACCAGCGCAGTGATGAGTATGAGGAAGCCCGCGAACGCCTCCGCGGAGTGGCCGTAGCCTGCCCCGCGCAGCATCCTCTCTATCCCCCTTATGCGCTCCCTTGAAAGGAGCCTCCCAACCGCCTCATAGAAGGTGCCAAGCATCATAATCCCTCATATCACATACTTCGGCCTGGAGCTCTCCACCATCGCCAGGAACAGGAACTGGGTGATGGCGATCATGACGAACACCAGCAGCAATATAGACGCGTCTATCCCAAATCTCGTTGAGCCGATGAGCGACAACAGTATCACGGCGAACGCCAGCCCCAGCGAGGGGAATATTATCCCGAAAATCATGTAGAACATCACGAGCGGGTTGAGCTTCTGGCCGTACGCCTTGAGCGCAATCACCTGCTCCCTGAACACCTGGTTGAGCACCACCTCCAGCGAATCCGCGACGTCCGAGCCGGAGTTTATCGCGTTCGCAATCTGGAGCATTATCCTGTTGTAGTCGTTGGACGGGCAGTTCTGTATCACTTCCCTTATCGCCTGCGTCATTGACATCCCCAGCGTCACCTTCTCCACAATCCGGTTGAATTCCTCGCTCACCGCGCCGTACCCCCTTGACACGCCCACAAGCGAATCAAAGAGCGGCATGCCGGACTTGAGCGCAATCAGCAGGTGCCTCCCCGCGAAAACCAATTCATAATCTATGTCCCTCTTCCTCTTCGTAATCTTCACGTCGGGATAGAGCATGAAGTACTGGTAGCACATGAACAGGTAAACGAGGAAAAGCGGCGCGAGCCACACCACCTCCGAATTTATTGAATTCAGGAACAGGAACGTCAGCACCATGAGCGTAACGGTCCCCATGAGCGCGGACACCACCACGCCGTCAAGGAACTCCTCCGGGCCCTTCTCTATCCCCGCCATCGTAAGCTTCTTCTTCATGTTCGGGTAGTAAGGCATCAGCCATTCCGAGAGCACCCTGAACGGCCTCGTGCCCCTTCCCCTCCCCCTCACCGGAAGCGCAACCTGGCTAACTTTCGTTTTTTCCATCGGCTCACCATTATGTCTCTGTTCCGCCCTTATTTATGCCTTTCCGCGCCTTCAGGCGCCTCGCTTCGGCGAGCGCATCTGCCCTCGCCATCTCCCCGCGTGAATATTTCCCATACACGAGCGGCGCCTCGTCCTGCAGGTATGCAAGCAGGTCCTCCTCGGTTTCGCCCGCGCCCGCAATCCCGCCAGCCTCCGCCCTCCTCTTCCCGACTTCCGCGTCTATTTCCCTCCACGTTGAATTCCTGAGCTCAAGGAACTCCGCGGAGTACGTGTCGGCGACCTTGTCCGCCATGAATGCAGTCCCATCCAGCTTCCCCCTCCCCGCGAGCTGCTCAAACTCGGAGGTGTGCTTGCCCACCAGGTATCTTTCATATCCTGCAGCGAGCCCCGCGACCTGCTCCTTGAGCTGGGATGCGCGCGACTCAAACGCGGGAAGCGCCTCAGCCGCCCTCCCCAGCGCGGCCTCCTCGTCAAAATATTTCAGCAGCGGCGCGAGCGCCCTCTGGTACGCCTCGCCCACCGCCTTCTTCGCAGATGACAATTCATATTCCTGGTCGTTCCTCACGACCGTGACCAAATCCGCCTTCGGCTTCGCCTTCCCGCCCGCCTCTGCCTCGGTGAGGATGGTCTTCAGCGCGACTATCTCCTTCTTTATCTCCTCCCTCCTGTCCGTGGATTTCTCCCTGAACAGCTCGCGCGTGAGCTCAAGCATCCTCTTCTTCACTTCGTCCTTGTCAACTTTTTTGCCCGCCTTCACTTCGCTCCCGAACTGCTTCTCTATCCTCTCCACGGTTTCCGCGGCGCTGTCCGCGGCCGAGCCCATTAAAATGGGCGGAATCCGTATCGTTACTTCCGGCGCGGCCCCAGGCCCCCGGGCTGCCGGTTTCCGGGCGGTTTCCGGCGCAACAGTCGGCCTCGCCGCCTCCCTTGCCCACCTTTCCTCCACCTTCGCCGCGCGCTTCCCCATATCCTCCTCAAACTCCAGCGCGGCCTCCTCCCTCTTCTCAAATTCTATTTCCGCAGCAGGCGCCTCCATCTCAATCTCCGGCGGCCTGGGCGGCGCGGCTTTTGGCGCGGGAGGCATCTCCGCCTCCTTCTTCATCGGCACCATCGCCTCAATTACCGCGCTCACCTTCTTCGCCTCCACGGGCTTTTGCGGGGCGGGGGCGGCCTTCGCCTCCACGCCGTACAATTTCATCAGCATCTCCGCGCCCGCAATCGCCTTCTCCACGCGGCTGTTCAGCACGAGCGCCTCAGGGTACCCCATCTCCGAGAATTCGGGCGGCGAGAACTCTATCCTCCTCCTCGCCGGGGCCTTATCTTCTTCGGGCATCTCGTAGTCCAGCGCATCCGCCTCCACCGCGCGGACCAGTTGGGACGCCTCCTCAAATTCCATCCTTCAGAACACCCATCTCTCGTTCTTCTTCACGCTCGCCAGTACCTCTTCCGGCTCAAGGTAATACCTGGACACTATTGAGCCCACCTCATTAACGGACTCATAGCCGTTCTTCACCATCCAGTTGAGCACGTCCACCTTCTCCCAGACGTTCTCCTCTATTTCCCTCTCCGTGAGGCCGGCGTAAAGGTTCAGTATCTCCGCAATCCTGGACGCCCGCCCCACCTTGGGCGTCTTGTCCGTTTTCGCGTCCCACCTATACACTATGTTGTACTCGCCGTTCTTGTGGACCTCGGCGAACTCCAGCGTCCTCCTCAGGTTGAACCTCCTGTGCCTGAACTGCACGACCACGCCCGCGAGCGCGTCCAGCATCTCTTCGGGTATGTTTATCGGCGGGTTGGTCAGCCTTGAGATGGTCTGCTCCGTATTGTCCGCGTGCAACGTCGCATACACACTATGCCCGGTGTGCATCGCCTCAAAGAGGATTTCCGCCTCCTTCTGCCTCCTCACTTCCCCCACTATTATCCTGTCGGGCCTCTGCCTCAACGCATTGACCATGAGGTCAAGCATCGTGATCTCGCCCTTGCCCTCGGGGTTCGGCTCCCTCGTCACCATCGGCACCCAGTGCAGGAACGCCGGCAACGTGAGTTCGCGCGTGTCCTCTATGCTGACTATCCTCTGGCTCGCGGGGATGAGCCCGGCAAGCGCGTTCAGGAAGGATGTCTTTCCGCTTCCCGTCCCTCCCGATACGAGCAAGGAAAGCTCGTTCTGCACGCACAGCCAGACCATCGCCGCCACTTCGGACGTGATCGTCTGCCCCCTTATGAGGTTGGTTATGGTCCAGGGGTTCTTGGAGAACTTCCTTATGATCAGCGTGTTCCCGAAGTTGGATACCGGGAACAGCGTCGCGTTCACCCTGTCTCCCGTCGGCAGGTGCGCGTCCAGCAATGGGGTGAGGGTGTTTATCTGCCTGCCCACCTTCCTCGCGACGAGGGATGAGAAATCATATATCTGCTCCTCGTCCTTGAGCCGTATGTTCGTCTTGCACCAGCCGTACTTCTTGTGGAATATCCACACCGGCTCATTTGAGTTGTTCACGGCAATCTCTTCCAGGAAATCGTCGTGCAGCGGAGTCTCCAGCTCGCCCAGCCCCAGTGTGCTCTGCACAAGGTAGGATGCAAGGATCCTCTGCTTGTCCTCCGGGAGCATCGGGAAGTTCTTCTTCAGGACCTTCGCCGCCGCCTCCTCAAACTTCCTCTTCACCTCGGGGACCTTCTTCGGGTCAAGTATCTCGGTGATGTCCAGCTTGACTTCCGTAATCAGTTCGCCCCTGAGCTTTGTTTCCAGAAGGAGTTTAGTCCCTCCGGCAATCCCGGGTATGGAAACGGTATAGATGGGGACGAAGTCGCCCCTCATCTCCACGCTCACTTCCACGGGGATGTTCTCGCTCAGGAAGCTGTACGAGTCAACGACCTTTTCCCGGGGCTGCCTTGCCCTGGAACCCTCAGGTTTTCCTGCCGGTTCCCCGCCCGCGGTTTCCGCTTCCTCCTTGAACCTGCTTACAATCCCCTTTATGTCCTCTTTTCCCTCAGCCATAATCCTCACCTGATAATCATCCTGCTTCCCACAACCTCTTTATTAAGTCCTTTAATTCTTTCCTTTTGCGCTCAAACTCATCCTGCTCCTCCTCTGTGAGCCGGATGCGCTCCGCCCGCTCCTCCCTTTCCCTGGTGCCGGGCGCGCCCTCCCTCAGGGAAATCAGCTCCGCCTCCCTCCCCAATATCCTTATGTTCTTCTCAATCCTCGCCGACTTTTCGTTCAGTTCCGTGATGAGCGCCCTCACCTGCTCCAGTCCTTTTCGCTTCTCCTCCAAACCCTCCAGAAGCTTCACCGCGTCCCTAACGTTCTCGCTGCCCAGCACGTCCGAGAGGCTCCCGAGCTTGCGCGCCGTTTCGCCCCTCAGTGCGTCCAGCTGCTTTGACACCGCCTCGCTCTCCTCGTTTATCCTCTCAAGCTGCGCGAGGTACTGGTCCACGGATAATTTTGTCTTCGCCTTTATTTTCTGGAATGTGGAATAAGTGGAGGTCTCCTCCTCCATCGCCTCCATTATCTCTTTTGATTGCTTCGCCATCGCCCGGTTTACCTTGTCCACGTCGTCCCTGAGCTTGGTGAGCTCGCCAACCACTTCCCCGAACTCCAGCACGTTTCCCGTCACGGCCCCAAGGTTCTTCTCAAACCTCTTGTACTCGTCCGCGAGCTGCTCCTCCCTCCTCTCTATGCCCTGGACCTGGTGCATCAGCTCCTCCTTGTCCGGCAGCCTGCCCATCACGTCGTGCGCCACCTTCAGCGCGTCCTCGTACTGCGCGACCAGCTCCAAATCCGCCTTCAGGTGTTTTTCTATTTCGGGGATGTTCTTCCGTATCGCCTCAAGCTCCGCATAATTCCCCTCAAGCTGCGTACGCACCGAGCCGGAGCTCTGCGAAACGTTCCCCATAAGTTCCTTGACGGTCTGGAGCACCTCGGCGCTCTGCCTGAACTCCGAGATGAGCTCCTTCACGCCCCTGGATTCGTCCCTCACCTTCCTGTATTCCGCCTCCAGCCGCTTCATCTCGCCTTCCAGCCCCGAGGTGTCCGCCTTCGCGCCCTTCGGCGCCCTCTTCACCGCATCGTCCGTTTTTTTGAGCACTTCCGCCACGCGGGCGGTCAGCTCGTCCACATGCTTTTTGTATGCCTCAAGGTCGGACGCCTTCTTCCCCGCGCCCTCCTTCTCCAGTATCGCCTTGTGCTGCCTGAGCTGCTTCTCAAGCATGCCCACGGACTCCCGTATCGCCGCAACCTTGCCCGCGAGCTCGTCCACCTTGCCCACGGCCTGCTTTGACACTTCGCCCCTCTTCTCGCCCACCCCCTTTACCTGCCTGGAAAGCTCCTCCAGGCTCCTGAAGCTGTCCTCAAAATGGGAATACATCTTCTCTATGCTCTCGGCCTGGGCCCTGAGCTCGTCCTTGCCCTTGCGCTGGACATCCTCCAGCCGCTTCAGGTCCTGGTCCACCGCCGCCTTCCTCCTCACAAACTCCGCCTTCTCCGCCCTCACTTCCTCCACGCTCGGGGCGACCCAGACGAGATTGACTTCTGTGAGCTTGTATTCTATCCTCAGTACCTTCTCGTCCTCCAGCACGTGCGCCCAGTCCTCTATCTGCGACGGCGGGATGCCGAGGAGCTTCGCAGCCATGTTCAGTTCCACATGCTTTTTTTCCTGCACGAGGCGTATGAGCGCATCTACGCCTGTGGTGATGAGCAGTTCGTCGAACTCCATACATCTGCTTTTAAAAAGCACCTTTATAAAAGTTGCGCAGAAAACCACTATCGGAGATTTTTAATGGCATCCAAAGGCGCAGGCGCGGGTTCAGATTCCACCATAAAGAAAATTGAGGAAACCGACGTCCAGATGCTGAAGAACAAGAACAAGCTACTCAAGAAGTTCGGGAAGCCCGGGCTTAAGGCATACAGGAGCATCACCCGCAAGGGCGTCTCATTTGACGAATTGGAGGAGAAATCCGGCCTTCCGGCCGAACAGTTGAAGGAGATAATAGAATTCATGGAGAAGGGCGGGATTGCGGAAGTGTCCGGCGCCCTTCCCAAAGAGGAAAAGAAGGAGGGGAAGCGGGAAGAAAAAGAGGAGAATAAGCTCCCCCCGCCAGAAGAGGCGGAAGGGAAGGAAGTGCGCGCACCCCCCAGGCCGCCGGAGAGGCCGGCCGCAAGGTTGCCCCCCCTTTCCTCACCGAGGCCCCCGGTGCCCGGCGCCCGGTTCCCGGTTCCCAGCACCCAGCCACCGGAAACCGAAATGCGCAGGCCAGCCGCAAGGGCTTCAGGGATGATAAAGCCCATAAGCGACGAAGAATTGGGGAGGGGGGAGAAGGAAGAAAAGGTTCCTGATGAGATTGCTCCCCCAAAAGAAATTGAAGAAAAGGCGGAGGCGGAAATCCCACCCCGCGCACCGCCCAGGCAGCCGGAAAGGCAGGCAGGCCGCGGCATCTCGCCAATTGAATTTGAGGAGAGGCCAGCCGCGCCGATTCCGCCCCGCGCACCCAGGCAGCCCCCGGAAGGCCGGCAACCTGTAACCAGCATGCAGCCGCCGGAAGAGGGAACCGGGGAACCTGAAGCCGGGGGCGGGCTGGAAACCCGGAACAGGAAGCCGGAAACCGGAACGAGGCCGCCCAGGGCGCCACCCGCGCCCCCGAAGGAGGAAGAGGAGTTCCTCACCCCCTCCGAGAAGGCGATAAAGGACAGGTACGGCGAAACCGGGCTCATGGTTTACAGTTTCATAGACGGGCAGCGCACCGCGGAGCAGATAATGCGCGAGGCAAACGTCACCGAGGCCCAGCTCATAGAGATGCTTGACTTCATGGAGAAGAAGGGCATCATACGGCTGGAACACCCGGAAAGGAGAGGGGCGGCGCCGCCCCCTCCGCCGCGCGCACCTCCGCCCCGCATGGCGCC
>JAGVON010000064.1 GCA_020052735.1 archaeon
TATGGGCAAGTGGAATTGATGGGCGTGGACAGGCGCGTGGAGAGCAACGCGGAGGAGATTGCGCGCGCGGTTGCGGCTGGGGGGAACGTGCCGCTTTCGTTTACGGTTGTGGGGAACGCTTCCATGGTGATGAGGGAATCCCTGCTCCCTTCCTTTATGGATATAGGGAGGAACGTGAGCGACAGCTCAAAGGAATTGTTCGGCGGGATGCACGGGCCCTTCTGCGTGGAGACGATTGTGACCGAGGATTTGGACATTTATGCGTTTGAGATTTCCGCACGGATTGTTGCCGGGACAAATGTGCTGTACCATCCGTATGCGGAATTTACGCACGGTGGGATGGTGAGCACCGGGAGACGGATTGCGCAGGAATTGAAGATGGCTTTTAAGAAAAAGAAGATGAGTGAGATTATTTACTGATTTCGGAGAGCGTAAGGAGTACGTTCAAAGAGTTGCAAGGTGAAGTGGGGGAGGGTCAGAATGAACCCTAAAAATGGGGAGGGCGCTCCCTCCGCGTTTTTGGGAGCTCAGCCCTTGTGGCGCTTGGCGACCGCGATGCTGACCTTCCTTCCCAGCACAAGGGTGTCCTCTTCGGTCAGCTCGCTCTCCCTTGCGAACTCACGGAATTTCTTCAGCATTATTATTTTCCTTGTTATTGCCTCCCTTGCGACCGCGGACCAGTTTATATCGTTGAAAGCATCCATTTCCTTCTTCAGCTCGGCGGGCACCGAGAGCGTTATGCTTACCATGGTTTTCACCTTTTACGTGTATTACGTGCATTACGTATATTTAAGGATTTCGGTGCCTGAAGAAATAGTAGTAGTTGTAGGCTGCGGCAAGCAGCATCGGGATGACGAGCAGGTGGAAGGCGAGCATGTTCCAGCTGAAGTATGCGAGGGAGATGCCGGAGACGATGAAATTTGCCGGCCATACCAATACGCTGGCGAGCGCGCCCGGGTTCTCCTTTGCGCGCGGCAGGACGATGCCGAAGTTTATGAAGAAGCCGATTATTGTAAGTGCGGAGATGAGGAGGAACAACGGCGCGGTGAGCATGTCGCCCGGGTCTGAGGAGAAGGGGATGCCCATCCAGAGCAGCACTATAAGGCTGATGGGGACTATCGCTATTGGAAACAGGAGCAGCGCGGTGTGGAGCAATTTCATTTCGGCCATCACCCCTTATTTGGGATGCGGATTTAAAACATTTGTCTGATACCTTTATTCATATGGCTGTTTAACGAATAGCCTGCATGGTTGGTTAAAATGGGAATCAGGTCTCCTATCCTCGTACTTTTGGGGCACGTGGACCATGGAAAAACGTCGCTGCTGGATGCAATCAGAGGTAGTGCTGTGGCGGCGAAGGAGGCGGGCGCAATCACACAGATGATTGGGGCGAGCTATCTGCCGCGCGAGGCGATAGAGAGGACAAGCGCGCCCGTGGCGGACCTCATGAAGATAAAGATTGAGATTCCGGGGCTATTGTTCATAGACACGCCCGGCCACGAGGCATTTACCAATTTGAGGGAGCGCGGGGGAAGCATCGCGGACATGGCAATCCTCGTCGTGGATGTGGCGCAGGGGTTCCAGCCGCAGACGCTGGAGAGCATCAGGATATTGAAGCAATGCAAGACGCCGTTCGTGGTTGCGGCGAATAAAATAGACCTCATACATGGCTGGAAGAAGCAGGGGACGGATTCTTTCCTCAAATCCTTCGCGAAGCAGCCGCCGCACGTGCAGGAGGCGGTGGACAACAAGATGTACGAGCTGATGGGCGCGCTGTCCACGCACGGGTTTGACTGCGACAGGTTTGACAGGATTGCGGATTTCAAGAAACAGATTGCGATTATTCCCTTGAGCGCGAAGACGCGCGAGGGGCTGGCGGAACTTCTTCTATTGATTGCGGGAATGAGCCAGAAGTTCATGGAGAAGAGGTTGGAACTCGGGCTTGGGGAAGGGAAGGGCACGGTGCTGGAGGTGAAGGAGGAGAAGGGGCTGGGCAGCACGGTGGATATAGTATTATATGACGGAAAAATAGCAAAGGGGGACGAGATAATGTTCCTTACGCGGGATGGCGTGGGGAAGACGAAGGTGAGGGCGCTGCTGGAGCCGAACCTGGCGAAGGGCGCGAAGGACAAATACAGCTATCTGGATGGGATAGAGGCGGCCGCGGGCGTGAAGATTCTGGCGCCGGATTTGGAAGGGGTGGTTCCGGGCTCGCCGCTTTATGTCGTGAGGGATTTTGAGGCGCAGAGGGCGGAGCTTGAGGCGCAGGCGAAGCAGCTCCTCTTTGAGAGCGGGGAGGAGGGGGTGATAGTGAAGGCGGACTCGCTCGGGAGCATAGAGGCCATACTTGCGCTGTTCGGTAAGAACGGCATAAAGGTGAGGAAGGCGGACATAGGGGCGGTCACGCGGATGGACGTGGCTGCGGCGAAGGCGGTGCGCGGCGAGAACCGGTATGACGGCGTGGTGTTCGGGTTCAACGTGGAGGTCATGGACGAGGCGAGGGAGGAGGCCGAGGCCGCGGGGGTGCCGGTCATCTGGAGCAACATCATCTACAAGTTCATAGAGGATTACGAGGAATGGATGGTCGGGGAGAAGGAGAGGGAGAAGAAGGAATTGGAGGCGGAGCTGCCCTGGCCCGCGAAGATAAAGGTATTGAAGGGCTTCTTCTTTAGGCTGAGCAAGCCCGCGGTCTTCGGGATTGAGGTGTTGGGCGGGAAGCTGAGGAAGGGCGTGCGGCTGATGAATGCTTCGGGAAAGGATTTGGGGGAAGTGAAGGGGATACAGAACGAAGGGAAAGGAATAGAGGAGGCGGCGGCTGGATTGAAGGTGGCGATTTCTTCAGAGGATATTGTTTTGGGGAAGGACATAAGGGAAGGGGACATGCTTTTTACGGCGATGGGGAAATCGCAGGTTTTCAAATGGGAAGAACGACCTGGGTCCCTGAGTGAAAGCGAGAAAGAAGTGCTTGATGAAATAAAGAGGATTGTCGTGTACAAGTAACGCTTATTTTGGTCGGATAAGACGCATGCGTAAGGAGTGCATGCAAAGGGTTGCAAAGTGAAGTGGGGGGGAGGTATGAGTACCCTAGAGAGATTCGTTCGACGCCCCGTTGCAAGGAGTTGCAATGGAAGAGGGGCGGAGAACGAAGGGGAGGGGGCGCCCCCCTCTTCCTCTTGGAGCGATGGGGAAATCGCAGGTGTTCAAGTGGGAAGAAAAGGGCGAATCATTGGACGAAGGGGCAAAGGAAGTGCTGGAAGAGATAAAGAAAATAGTAGTGTATAAGTGAGCTTATGCCACTGTGAAGCCCATGTCCGGGAACCTTTTCTGGAGCGCGGCAAGCAGCTCTTCTTGCGCGTATATGTCCCAGATGAACTTTTCCTTGCCTTCTTCAACCACGCTTATGGCGACCATGTCCGGGGAACTGATGAGGTCCGCGAATGTCTTGCCAGAGACGTCCAGCCCGCGTGGCACATAAAGGCGAACGGTCTCGCCGCCTATCTCATCCTCCAGGCGGAGGAACGCCCTCCGCATGTATTCAACCGGGAAGCTGTCGCCGCTGAATTGCCTTGTGCCTGATGAGCCGTCAAAGCGGCCGTCCACGAAGCCGGTGATGTCGTAGTATTGTATTCCATCCAGGTTGGAGAACAGGAAGCGCTCAACGCTCCAGATGTCGGAAGGGTCGTAGTCCCCCTTTGGGGAATAGCCGTCCTTCCAGTGGATCTCAAACCCGTAGCTTATGTGCTGCGGGTCGTCTGGGGTGTAGAACCTGAATGACGGGGCCTTGCCAACTGCCTCGGCGGGCCCCTCCTTGGGGGCGAACTCGGATTTTGGGGGCTCAATCGCCTTGGATTCTGCATTTTCATTTGGGATTTCTGCCACGGGTTCCGCAATCTCCGCCTCTTCAACGGGCCTTCCCGCGCTTTCCTCCCTTCCCCGCCTGAACCTTTGCATGGATTCTGCGGCGCGCCTTATGGCTTCGGGGTCGCGCGGGTTGCGGGCAAGCTCCAGGGACGCCTCGGCCATGTCCTGGAAGGCCTGGAAGCGCCCCCTCTGGGCGTCGGTCACGTGCGTGATGCCATCCTTCTTTGAGATTATTTCGTGCTCTGAGGAGTTTTCAAGGAGCGCCATTGCCGCGCGGCTGCCCTCGGCGTATGCCCTCCACTCCTGGGATTGGGAGTTCTCTTCGGTCACCCCGCGTGCGTTCACCACCCAGGCGCGGCCGAAATCGTAGCCGCCGGAAACCAGGGATGCCAGCATCGTATAGTCCGTGACTTCCTTGTTGAAGAGGTACTGGACTTTCATGAAAGTGTCATCGTCTATCTTCACCGTTGCCTCTCTCCACTTCAGGCCGGGCAGCTGGATTTGGGCGGATCCCATGGGAACACCGGTAGTAGTAAGGGGGAGAGTAATAAAAGGCTACTGCCTGCGTGCGATTTTCCCGAATTTTGCGTAGGGCTTCGTGCTGGGCGAGAGCATCTTGTAGAACACTATCTGGGAAACGCGCATGCCCTCGTGCAGGATGCTTGTGAATGGCGCGTTGTTCACTATCTCAAGGACCTGGTGGTTGTCCGAGCCGGGCTGCACGAGCGCGGAGGTTATGTGGACGCCGAGCCCCATGCGGGCGTACCGGCTCCTGCCTTCCAGCCTTCCCATCACGTCCGAAGAGAGGGTTATCTTTTCCTTTGTTATGCCGAGGCACATCTGCCCCGGGCCGAGGGCGACCGTGCCTGCCTTGACCTCGCAGTTCGCCTCCTTGAAATCCACCTTGGAAAGGTCAACCATTTCCCCGAGGTATTTTTCCTTGAAGAACCAGAATCTGTTTCCGAGCGTGAGGTCCACGGAGGCCTGGCCGAGCTGCGA
>JAGVON010000054.1 GCA_020052735.1 archaeon
GTGGAAGCGACTACGGCCGGGTATGGCGCCGTTGAATTCGCCTTCTCGGTTGAAGCCGCCGAAGTGCCGCAGGGTGACGGAAACGCCGAACAGGAAACCGGAAGCGGCATGCCTGGGGCCGGATGCGGAAACGGCTGCCCTGCAGGATACGGATGCATCAACGTACAGTGCGTAAGGATTGGGGGGCAGCAGGGAACTCCCTCAGATGAGGGGATGGGCACGGGAGGAATCCTTCCCGTGGTCGCCTCCCCCGCATGGGAAAGCACCGAGGAGACCCCTGCGGACAGGGAGATAAGCTCCGCCTCCGGGCAGGCGGCAAGCCCGCCTAGGGGGGAGGGGGAGCCGATAAACCCCCTCGTGATAATAGTGCCGCTGGTGCTTGCGGCTGTGCTGGTTTTGCTTTCAAGGCGCAAGGGAAAACGTGCCTGATGGCTAACGAAAGCATTATAAGGGTTAAAACAATGCAATAGGCGGAGTTTGAGGGAATAATAATGTCATCCGCCGCTAATATTACAAGGATTCTGCTGCTCGTCGTCCTGGCGTCATCCGCCTACGCGGTAACGGACTGCACCACCATATCCGTGCCCGGCGCCTATGTCTTGGAGAACAGCATCACGGATACCGGGGCACTGCTCTGCATAAACATCTCCGTCTCGGACGTATCCCTCAACGGGCAGGGATTCACAGTGGACGGGATCGACACCGCCGCAAGCATCGGCATTTATGCATATAACAGCACAACCACGCTGAACAACATCACCATAGGGAACGTGACCACATCTGATTGGAATAACGGTATCCACTATAATAATACTGAGAATGGGAGCATAATAAACAGCACCTCCCTGAGCAATACAGCTAATGGCTTCTTCATCACCACAAGCTCTGACGGCAACAGCATAGCTGACAATACCGCATACAACAATTCCGCATACGGCTTCCGTATCCTCCTTTCCAACTGGAACAATCTGACTGAAAACACGGCATATAACAACTCTGCCTCCGGGTTTTATCTGGACTACGCGAACAGTAGTATCCTCACCGGCAATCTGGGGTACAACAACACCCAACACGGCTTCCTGGCAAGAGCGTACAACAGCGCCTTGGTCAACAACACCGCATATGAGAATACGATGCACGGTTTCTATCTCGTATTTGCCCAGTACAACACCATGACAGGCAATATGGCGCACAACAATGATCTCTGGGGTTTTTACGTAGCGCTTTCTCATAACAACACATTTATTGATACGACGATGTACGGGAATCTTGAGGTAGCGTTAGTATTCAATAACGCCTTGGATAGCAACTTCACGAATACGCTCATATACAACCAGACGAGATATATCAACAAGAGTGCGTCCAGCGCATCAGCCAACTTCACAAACCTCACGCTTGGCTACAACGCCACAATTGGGCTGGTGAACTACAATTTCCTGAACATGACTAGCCTTTACCTTAATTCCACCAACTTCAAACTGGATCCATACTTCGTCTCCCTTGATGATTCATCCGCACCGCAGGCGAACCTCTCCGTCAATATAACCCTATATTCCGTGTGCAACAGCACGGTGGAGCCGAGCGTATACAAATTGGCCGGCTTCCCCGCAAGCAGGGCGGCCATTGTTTCCGGCGGCAGCGTTTATCCCACGGAGACCAGCTGCGGCAGCGGCACCATGACCTTTGATGCGTTGGGATTCTCCGGTTATGCGCTAGGGCCCATAACCACAACGCTGTCGCTCAACTTCAGCCCGTCCAACCTTACCACCTACAAGACGGAAACCAACGTTTCCTGCACAGCGGACAACGGCGTGGTTGCGATAGGCCTTTATGTGAATGGGACGCTGGTCGCAGGCCCCTCAACGAACTCCATTGAGTACCTCACCAACCATTCAGGAGGGTACTACAACTACACGTGCAACACAACGGGGAACGAGAATTACAGCTCGGCGGTGAACGCAAGCGTGCTGTACACGCAGAGGGCATCCCCAACCATAACCTTCAACGTCACGCCCTCCACGCCCACAACCGTGGGCAACGAGACGAACCTATCCTGCTCCGTGGACAACACGCAGGCCACGGTGGAGATATTTGTGGATGACGTGAGCGTCGGCTCCGCGGTGCAGCAGTTTGAGTACCTGAATAACCTTACGGTTGGAACGTACAACTTCACGTGCAACACCACCGGGAATGAGAACTACACCAATGCGAGCGGGAGCCTGAACGGCTACGAAGTGGAGCAAAGGAACACAGTCCTGGATTTGACGATACCCCTCCTCCCATTGGCAGGGGAGCAGACAGACGTCTCCTGCAGCGCCAATACGGATGAAGTGAACATATCATTGTACCGGAACGGGGTGAGGGTGGCCAACGGCACGGTGCAGGTGGACGACATAGCCGTGCTTCCCCCAGCGCTGTACACTTATGTGTGCAACACTACCGGGAGCGACAATTACACCTCTTACAGCACATCCGGCATCCTGCGGTTCAAGCGTTCCTCAACCAGCTCCTCCGCGGCGCAATGCAACCTTGAAGTGGTGGTGCCAGATAATGTTGTTGCAGGCAGCGCGATGCAGTTGCAGGTCCTGAGGAGCACGGACGGAAACCCAGGCACTTCTGTGTATCTTGCAACGGTTGCGATAGCGGGCGAAGGTGAGGCGGCAACTCTCACCACCGGCACTAATGGCCATGTTTCATTCGTGCCTGCCTCGGCAGGCACTTACTCCTATGCTGCGGAGTTCGGGGACTGCGAAGGGGCGGACGGGACATTCACCGTGGTTGAAGCCGAGGAGGAGCTTCCTGTTGAAGAAGAGCCGGCAGCACCTCCGGAAGAGCCATCTGCTGAACCGTCCGGAGGGGAAACATCCGGCTCCACAGGGCAGCCGGTGGGAACGGAAACGCCCGTGGAAACAACCCCCGAATGCATTGTTGATTCTGATTGCGGCGCAGGGTTCGGCTGCGAAGGCGGCGCCTGCGTGGAGACGGCAGGGCAGCCTGCGGCACAGGGCGTTGAAGTCCCCGGGGTGGAAGCCGCATCCGTCCCACGGGCGCAGCAGGGAGTCCCCTGGTGGGCATGGCTCTTGATTGTGATTGTACTTGGTGCTGGCGCTTACTGGTTCCTGTCAAGGAAAAAAGCATGAGCTGCGCACGGCAGCACCTCCGGCGTAAGCCCTTAAAACTGTCCTATGGCGGAACAGAAATTGTTAGGATCTGTTGCGTGGCGGAACAATTTATGGAAGCAACTGATGTGGTTTACCATTCCCAGTTGTTTATTTAGAATTGACTTGATTAGCAATAATGTTAACTTTATAAACTTTATCTAAATAAATTGCGCATGGAAGAGCTTGAAAATCTCAAAAAGCCGGTAATAACGCTTAACGATATCGTCAAGGCGAGGGACATAACTAGGGAAAGCGCCAGGGTTGAGGTGAACCGGTGGGCGAAAAAAGGCCTGATAACTAACGTGGAGAGGGGAAAATACGCGATAACAAAAGATGTGTTTGCAATAGCGACCGGGCTAATCCAGCCCTCGTATATATCGTTCGGCGCCGCCCTTTACCTACGCGGCTTTCTTGAGCAGACCATAAGCAGGGTGGATGTCGTTTCGCCCAGGTACAGGAAAGGCGTGAAGTTCGGAAATGTGGACATAAGGTTCGCCAAATTCAGGAGCGACAGGATATTTGGATACGAAAAAATGGAACGGGGAAAGTTCTATGCCTTTGTTGCAGAGACGGACAAAGCCGTGGCTGACTGCCTGTGCTTCCCCAGATATTTTGAATTATCTTATCTGGATGCGGCGTTTAAAGGAATAGACGCCAAAAAGCTGGAGGCGTATGTTGCCAGGATGGGCTCCGCAGCCGCGATAAAGCGTGCCGGTTACCTGCTTGAGCGTGCGGGATATGAAACAACGCTGGGCGGGAAGCTATCGGGTGTGCACCAATTCATACCCGGGAAAAGGGGCCGGTGGAACAATAGATGGAGGTTGTATGTATGATAGAAAAGAGCGAGCTTGAAAGAATAGCAAAGATGGGCCATCTTGAGCCTTATCAACAGGAAAAGCACTACATCCAGAACGTCGCCCTCTGGAGCATAGCCAATGAAAGCGCGAACGAGATTGTGTTCAAGGGAGGCACCGCCCTATGGTTTTTGTACGGGCTGAACAGGTTTTCGGAGGACCTGGATTTTACCGCTGTTAAAGAAGTTAAATTTGACGGCCTCATAAAAGCGGTTGAAGAGCAGTTTGAATTCAGGAATATACGCGCAGCCTTCAAAAAGATTGAATCGGTAAGCGGTTTAACGTTCAGAATCGGCGCCGAGGGCCCCTTGTTTGAAGATGAAAAAAGCCGTTGCTTCATCCGCGTTGAGATAAGCGAGCGCAACGACCTCATGGTTGAGCCCGTGCTGGAAACGTACGTCTCGCCTTACAACGAACTAACCCCATTGTCCATAAAGGTCATGGACCTTAAGGAGATTCTTGCTGAAAAAGTGCGGGCAACCCTTATGAGGGACAAGACACGTGACATCTACGATTTGTGGTTCCTGCTCCGGAAAGGCGTGAAAGTTGACCGCGCCCTTATAGAAAAAAAGCTTGGGAAACCTTTCCACCATGGTAATCTGCTTAAGAGAATAGATGAAATAGAGAAAACGTGGAAAACCGACCTTGGATGGATGGTTTTCGGGCCGGTGCCGCCTTTTGCCCGGGTCCGGAAGGAAATAAGCGAAATTATAGGCTGAGTCTTACACAGTAAGGCATGGTACTGCCCAGGTAACAATACTGTTACCCTGGCGCGATTGTAAAGTGGCGCCCCGAAAATCAAATTTAACATTTTGAACGCGCCCCCCCCCCCGCCTCTTGCTGGCCAGGCCGCCGCGCCGCTCAACCGTAGTGCACGTCCTTCTCCTTCCGCACCATCATGATGTCGCCCATCTCTGACAGGTACGCCTCCTTGTCCCGCGCGCTCAGGCCGCTCTTCTTCACCTTGCCCTCCCAGTCCCTCAGCGCAAAGATGAACCTCTCGTTCTTGTCCGCATATTTCGCATATGCGAGAAGGACGTCCAGCGCATAGAGGGATTCGCAGTTCTCCAGCGCCTCCACCGCGGCGTTGCGCAGCATCTGGAGCCCCTGCTGCTCCCCGCTCATATAGAAGGACAAGTGGCGCGAGATGACCTTCGCGGCCCCGGTGTCCCCCATCTCCCCGAGGAGGAAGAGCAGCTCCACCGTCCCCTCCAGGGAATTGGAATAGTTGAACATGGAGCGGTACACGTGCTTCCGCACCTCCATGACCTCCACCTTCTCCCCGAGCACCTTCTTGAAGAAATCAAAATTCTCCATCACGCGCATGTTCGCCGCCTTCGCGAGGTGCTCGTGCATTATGAACAGTATGAATTGGCGAATCACCTCGTCCCCCTTTGAATACACCTCAAGCATGAGTTTCTTCGCCGCCTCCACCTCCGCCCTCTTCCTGAGGATGGGATAGGAATTGATGAGGCCGAGCGCGACTTCCGCCTCCTTCATGAGCCGTTTCCTTTTCTCAAGCAGCTCCTTTGAGGCGGGATGGGCTTCGGCGGGCGCTCCGGCGGCATGCACAGCCAGGGCCCCTGCCTTCGCCGTTTTTTTCGCCGCCTTCCTTGCCGGCGCCCTCTTTTTTGCAGTAGAAGTGCTCTTTTTCATGATTCGGCTTTCTTCGCCAGCGGTTAAAAAGCTTAACCCTTGCCGCCGCATGCCTTCATCGCCTGCGGCTGGGCACATTTCCCCGCTTCCTGTGGAGGATTGCTCCTCCTCGCAGGCACCCCGCTCGCCCTCCCCGGCTGCACGGTATCCAGGATTATCTGGGAAAGCCGTTCCACCCTGAGGGTCTGCGCCGCCTTCTCCGTAAGCGTGTCATGCGCCACATACTGCCGCACGCACTCAAATATGCGCGGCTGCTTCCCCTCAAGCACCCCTCCCTTCAGCGAATCCACCGCCTCCAAAAATGCCTCCACCAGCCCCGGGGGGACATTCCCCGTGGCGATTGCCTTGAGCGCCCTGGCCACGCCCCTCTCCACGTGCCCTTCATCCCCCTGGCCAACCATCGCCATCGCAAGCAGCATCTCCGCGCCCGCATCCTCCAGCGGGCCAGGCACGCGGTCGGAAAGCGCAACCAGCGCGCCCGCCCTCTTTTCCGCATCCTCCAGGTTATTCGCCTTCTTCACCAGGGAGGCAACCTGCTCCGGGGCGAGGGCGCCACTCCTGCACAGCTCCAGCGCAAGCAGGAACGCCTGCGCAGCCACCTTCGCATCGCAATCGTCCGTGAATTCAACCGCCAGCTCCTTCTGCTCCTCGTCCAGCTCCAGGCCGGACCAGGTGGCATCAAGCACCTTCGCCAAAGCGGAAACCCTTGATGCGCCCTCCCCTCCGCACGCCTCTGAAATCCATATCTTAGCCCTCTTGGAGAGCACCCTCGCAGCCGCCTCGCAATCCGCCTCCTTTGCGCGCATCTCCACGAAATCCATCTGCTCGCCGTCCAATTTCCCGCCGTCCAGCAGCCATTCCGCGAATTCCCACGCGAGCGGCGCTATCCCGGGCTCGCCGCCCTCAACCATCCTCAGCAGCATGCTCCGCTCCTCCCCGCTTAAGCGCATGCCCATGCCTATCTGCGAATTGTCCGGCGCTGCGCGTGCAATCTCCACCGCCTTCTCAAATGCCTCTTTCCTGGCATCCGTATCCATCTCCAAATAACAGAAACTGATGAGAGAATGTGCATCCCGCGCCGTTATCAGCACCTTTGCCGCCTCGCGCCTCACCGCAGCGCTCCTGTCCTTTGTATATGCCGCCGCTTCCCCTATCTGCTCGGCGAGCTGCTTCGTGTAACCATCAAACCGGGATTCCTCCGTGGCAAGCTTCCCGTCCCATTCCGCTTCCGCCTTGCCCGCAATCTCCGCAAGCTCCGCCTTTTTCGCCCCAACCGCGAGTTCCATCGTTTCCGCGGTCTCGGCGACTATCTCCCTGTCCAGCTCCTCCGCCACGTCGTTCCAGCTGTCCTCGTCATCTCCGCACGCCGCTCCCCCACCGGTTTTGGATTGCGGCGCCTCAAGCCCTTTCCGGGATGCCGCCAGCCTGCACTCCAGCCCGGAGATTTCCTTCTCCAGCGCCTTCTCTTCCGCGCCCTTTTCCCTGGGGGACATGAGCATGGCCGTGGCCTTGTCCATGAGCTTTACCGTCGCCCGCACTTCGCTGCCCACAGCCTCCAGCATCTTCAGCGCCTGCCCTTCCTCGTGCCTGCGGCCCCTTATGCGGCTGTTCGCGATGTCCCTGACCTGCCTCTCCCCGTCGCTTTCCGGGGGAAGCTTTGAGAATGCGAAAATGACGGCGTCCATCCACGGCTCCTCAAGCTGCGGATATTTCCTCATGAGCCCGAGCTGGCTTAGGATAAGCGCCTTCCCCTCTTTCCTGAGTGCGGGGAGGTCGTCCTTCTCCGCCGCCTCAATCATGTGCCTTCCGCGGGCTATCGCAAGGCATGCCTGCCCCCGTTCAGAAAATTCCGGCCCCCAAAGCGCCGGGTCCTTCCTCTCCGCCATCCGAATCGTACATATTGATGCATAAGGTTATTTATATATTTTCCCATTTCCCGCCACGGCACGCCGCATGTTTAAAAACCGTTGCCGGCAAATCCATCATGGTGTATTCCTGGAAATTCATTTCTGCACATCCAATAAGGGGAAGTTCTCCGAAGCGGAAAAGATTTTAAACAAATACGGTGTAAATATCATCCACGCTCCCCTCACTTTAGAGGAGAGAAGGAGCGAGTCGGTGGAAGAGATAGCCGAGGGCTGCGCCCTCCGTGCATACTCCATCCTGAGGAAGCCCCTCTTTGTTGAGGATTCCGGGCTTTTTGTCCCGGCGCTGAACGGCTTCCCGGGCGCCTATTCCGCGTGGGTTTTGGGGAAAATCGGGAACGAGGGCATTCTTCGCCTTCTCTCCGGTGCCAAGGGCCGCTCCGCGGAGTTCAGGTGCGCAATCGCGTTCACAGAAGGAAAGGAAGTGAGGCTCTTCACGGGTTCCGTGAGGGGAAGGGTTTCCGAATCCATCCGCGGCAACGGCGGGTTCGGCTACGACCCGGTGTTCATTCCTGAAGGGGGGGAAAAGACCTTCGCCGAGGCGCCTTCCCTTAAGGATTCCCTCTCGCACCGCGCGGGGGCCTTGCAGAAGTTCGGGGAGTATCTCTCCACAAAGGTGAAATGATGGCAAAATTGCATTCAGGGAAAAAAGGGAAATCCGGTTCGCACAGGCCGAAGGCCATGGTGAAGCCGGAATGGGTGGCGTACAACGCCGAGGAGATAAAGGACATGATCCGCAAGTCCGCGAAGGAGGGCGTGCCCGCGACGAAGATAGGGCAGCAGCTCCGCGACGAGTACGGGGTGCCCTCCGCCCGCCCGTTCATAGGGGCGACGATAGCGCAGTTCCTCGCATCCGAGAAATTGGCGCCGAAGTTCCCGGACGACCTCCTCAGCCTGATAAAAAGAGCCGTGGGCATGAGGGGCCACCTGCGCGAGAACGGCGCGGACCTCCACAACAAGGTGAAGCTCTCGCACGTAGAGTCCAAGATTCACAGGCTCGTCAAATATTACAGGGAGAAGGGCAGGCTGCCCGCGGGATGGAAGTACGACCCGGAGACGGCCGCGCTGCTGGTAAAGTGATGGTGACTGGATGGCAACTAGGAAAAAAGCTGAAAAGCAGAAGGTAAAGGAATGGTACAAGGTGCTCGCCCCGGAGAAATACGATTCCAAGGAACTGGGCGAGGTCGTGGCTTCGGACGGCAAGCTCCTCATGAACCGCATCATACCGGTCAGCCTGGGGGACCTCACGGGCAAGTATTCCCAGAGCGCCCTTTATACGACGCTCAACTTCCGCGTGAAGGAAGTCATGGGGAAAGCGGTGCACACCGAGCTCATAGGGCACTCCCTCGCGCCCTCTTACATGCGCACATTCATACGCAGGAGGAGGACCGTGCTCCATTCCGTGGTGGACGTCTCCACCAAGGACGACAGGGAAGTGAGGCTCAAGCTCGTTTCCGTCACGCGCGACAAGATAAGCGCGACGCAGAGGACGAACCTCCGCAGGGCGATTGAGGCAGAGGTCCTCGTTGCCGCAGGGGAGTTCTCCTACTACGAGCTGATGGACGAGATGATGTACGGGCGCCTGGCGACGCGCGTGTTCAACAAGGCGAAAGACGTCACGCCCATGAGCAGGATAGAGTTCCGCAGGAGCGAACTGAAGGAAACGTTCGCATAACCATGTACGCGCAGGACATTTCCTGGGAAGAATTCAAGCCGCAGAAGGGAAAGGTTGCCGTCCTCGTGTTCGGGGCGATGGAGCCGCACGGGAAGCACCTTCCCTTATCTGTGGACAATATTATTCCGTGGGAATTAGCCGGGAGATTGGAAAAACAGCGCGACATCCTTTTGTTTCCGCCAATAAACTTCGGCTATTTGTACTCAATGAAGAAATTCCCCGGAGCCATTTCCGTCTCCTTTGACAGCTTGAAAAATTATTCCAGGGACATATTTGCATCGTTGCTGAAAGAAGGCTTTAGCCGTTTCCTAATCATTATAGGGCACGGAGGAAACACCGCCCCGGTAAAGTATGCGCTCCGCGAATTGTCCGAATCCAATAAATTCCGCGCCTGCCTGGTGGAGTGGTGGACGCTCATAAAGGAGGATGCGGGGCATGCGGACGAGATAGAAGCATCCCTTGCGCTCGCAGCAGGAGGCACACTCCGCGCAAAACCAGTGCAGGAGAAATCCAAGGATTATGTTGGCGAAATTATTCCAACCCCTGATGATTTGTTCACCCCTTCCGGCTACCACGGAAAAATCGGGAATATTTCAAAGGAGCGCGGGGAAAAGATGATGGAAGAAATCGTAGAAAAGTTCGCAAAGATTTTAGACGCAGATTTGCAGTTGGAAAGAAAAGAATGAGGAGGTAATGCTTATGCTCGGCGGAATGGACCCTAAACAAATGGCGAAGATGATGAAGCAGATGGGCATCAATACAAAAGAAATCGCGGCAGACCGCGTCATCATAGAAACTGCGGAGGAAAAAATCATAATTGAAGA
>JAGVON010000015.1 GCA_020052735.1 archaeon
CAATAGGAAACAACTTTGCGGACGACACGGTCGTATTCGGGCTGGGCGAAGAAAGGATGGGCATCTACCTGTGGGACTCGCAGGACGTGGCCATGTACGACAATGCGATAACCGACATCTGGAACGGCAGCGCGTTCCGCATTGAGGAAGAATCAAGCACCGAGGGCGTCTACAACAACACCATAACGAACGCCACAAAGGGGATAGAGGTGATAGACGCCACAATCATCCTCTCAGGCGTCAATTATTTTTACGACATGCCCGCGGACGGCAGCGACATATACGTGGAGGGCAGCGGCTACCTGGACGCAATGGACTACCTCCAGGTTTCCGACTACCTCAACTATTCCATATACGCTGTGAACGTAAAAGCGAAGTCCGTGAACCTCTCAGCCACCGAGGCGTCCATCAACGATACCAACTACGACATCTCCATCCCGCGCACGCTGGGCGCCAGGGTCCTCAAGGCGCCGCAGATTTACGGCGCGCTCAACGTGACCTCGCTGGACAGTGGCGCTTACGCCAACATAGTACTTCCATACAATGATTCGGACGCCGCCTCCGGCTTCAGCAGCGCAGGCATGGGCGTATATTCCAGCAGCAGCTGGAGCCGCCTCGGCAGCGCCAGCGTGGACACCAGCAGCCACACCGTGAGGAAGGACGGGATAACCTCTTTTGGCTATTTCGCGCCGATTGCATATACCCCCACCCCCGCCGGCAGTTCCAGCAGCGGAAGGAATGACATAGACATGAACAGCACGTTCAACTGCTCAAGCGGCAGGCTTGGGATAACGGCGTCCTATTCCGACATCACCCTGGACGGCCTTGAAATAACGCTATTCAGGGACGGCCGCGTCCAGTCCTCGGCCACAACCGACTCCCGCGGCAGGGCCGCCTTCACAATTTCGCAGGAGGGGGGCTACAAGGCCGTTTCCGAGACGACCAGCAGCTATTTCAGCGGCGAGCTCCTGCTCGGCACTCTAAGCATTTGCACAGAAGAAGCCGCGGATGAGGATGAGGGCACGCCTTTTGAGGAGGCGCTTTCCGCACTTGGCGCAAACCGCACGGCCGCGGAAGAAGGGGAGCAGCCCCCCGTGGTGCAGCAGGAGCCCCAGGGCCCCACCCGCGAGGATGCGCTCGCCGCGTTAGCCGCGGCCCAGTCCGCAATCGCAACCGCATCCGGCGCGGGCAAGGATGTGTCCGCGGCGCAGGCGAAATTGCAGCAGGCCACCGATGCGCTCGCGCAGGAGGATTATGCGGGCGCGATGGCTTTCGCGCAGGAGGCCGAAGTTCTCGCAGGCAGCGCGCAGGCGAGGGAGGTGGGCGCTCCCACAACCGGTTCCCAGCCGCCGGCATCCAGCCAGCCAGCAAGGGGCCCGGACTGGGCGCCCATAATCGGCATACTGGCGCTGCTCGCGATAGCCATAGGCGCATACTATATGTTTGCGAAAAAGAAGTAGGGTTTTGCAGCGGGGAAGCCATTCAAGGGGCTCCCCCTTCCCCGCATCCCTAACGTCCGATTCGCCAACAAAAAACCTAATAAATGCCAGCACAGATGGATTGGCATGGAGGATGCAATCTCAGTCGCGAACATATTCAAGGACTACCGCAGCGGGAAGCAGGTCGTCCATGCGCTCAGCGACGCATCCATGTCCGTGAAGGAAGGGGAGATATTCGGCCTCCTGGGCCCCAACGGCGCGGGCAAGACCACGCTCATCAGCATGCTAATCGGCATCCTGAGGCCGGATTCCGGCACTGCGAAAATATTCGGCAGGGACTGCAGCAGCGAATCCCGGGCGGTCCAAAGCTCCATCAACGTCGTTTCCGGCTTCTCGGGCCCGCCCCCGTCCCTTTCCGTGGAGGAGGCCCTCACGTATTACTCAATGCTCTACAGCGTGAAAGAGCCCAAGAAAAAGATGCACGCGCTCCTGAAGCAGATGGGATTATATGATTCAAGGAACTGGGTGGCCGACGACCTTTCCTCCGGGATGCGCCAGCGCTACCTCATCTGCAAGGGGCTCCTCAACGACCCGAAGCTCCTCATACTTGACGAGCCCACGGTCGGGCTGGACGTGGAATCCGCGATAGAAGTCAGGAAGATAATAAAGGGGCTCAGGGTTGAGGGCCGCACCATCCTCCTCACCACGCACAACATGTTTGAGGCAGAGGAGCTGTGCGACCGCATCGCGTTCATAAACCACGGCAGGATAGTCGCGGTTGGCACGCCCGAACACCTGAAGGGCAGCATCATCAGCCAGCGCACGATAGAAATCCACTGCTCCGAGGAAAAATGCGTCGCTGAGGGGCTGAAGGGCCTGAAGGGCGTGAAGGCGGTGATAAAGTCCCCGCAGATAGTGCACGTGAACGTGGACAGCTACACGCGCACAAAGGAGATACTGCTCGCGCTCTCAAGGTGCGGCGGCCAGATATTCTCCGTAAGCGAGCTTGAGCCAACGTTTGAGGAGGTCTACCTCAAGATGATAAGCCACAAGGGCGCGAAGGGTGAGGGCCATGATTGATTCCGTCTCACGCACCCTTTCCCAGGTGTACAAAAGCCTGCATTCGCTGCGCAGGAACACGTTCCGCCTCGCGGATGTCCTGGTATGGCCGATGATATTCCTCTTCACCCTCACCTTCTTCGTCACATACCTTGGCTCTGACCAGTCATACCTATACATGATAATCCTGGGCATGATGGGCTGGAGGGTGATGTACTTCCTGAACCTGGAGATGGTCGGCTCATTCACCGAGGAGCACTGGGCGAAATCCCTCGCCTACCTATTTGCATCCCCAATCTCGCGCATGGAGTTCGCGGTGGGCTCCGCGCTCAGCGGCGTCCTGAAATCCATATTCGTGCTCATCCTCTATCTCATCCTCACATATTTCATATACAATTTCGTAATCCTGGACTGGGGCACCTTCCTCTTAGGGATGCTCTTCCTCGGCATCTCCGGCTTCACCATGGGGCTCTTCGCCCTCGGCTTCGCCTATTTCATGAAGGAGGAGGCGTTCAACCTCTCGTTCATACTCCCGGACGTGCTCGCGCTCCTCTCCGGCGTCTATTTCTCCATAAGCGCCGTTTATCCGGCGTGGATGCTCCCGTACATCCGCCTCCTCCCAACAACCCAGGCGTTTGAACTGCTCAAGTCCACCGTGGGGCTCGGCCAGCCGGACATGCCCATGCTGTTCGCCACTACGGCAGTATGGCTTGCCGCGGGCTACTGGTTCAATGTATATATGTATGAAACGGCGAGGAAGCGGGGCAAGCTGGCCCGGCTTGGCTGAAATCCGGTTACATCTTTTCAATCGCAGCTTCCAATTTCTCAACCCTGCAGAGGATGTCACTGCCGCTTCCCTTCCCCAACACAGCCGAGTTTATCCTGCGGAATGCCGCAGAAAGCGCCCTGCATTCTCCGTCGCCCAGCTTTTCGTAGCAGTCGTTGAAGAAGTTGTTCTCTTTCACTATGTGGGCCCTTATGAGCGCCCCATACGACCTTATTGCGGAAATCTTCCCGTCACGGGTGCCGTCCCTCACCGCCTGCATAAGCATTTTCCCTTTCGCGTGCTCCTTCATCAGCCCGGCCACCAGCTTCTTATCATGCTTCACGATGGCAGGGAACAGGGCCTTCTCCTCCTTCCCGTGGTGGCACAGTTCCGTGAAAGCATGGCTCATCTCAAGAATCTCATCCAGCTTCCCCTGGTCTTCCCTGCCCTCCCCCAGCTTTTTGGAATAGGCGGCCAGAAGATTGCTTATCTTCAGCACAGCGCAATGTTCCTCGTACATCTCCTTGAGCCAGTCCATGCGGCAGATTCGCCCCCGGTCTATATAAATATGTTTGCGATGCGCGCCCGCACAATCCGTGCGCTCATGCGCAGCCGAGCACGCGCAGCACCCCGTCTATCCTTTCCACGGCCCCCACGATTTCCTTCGCATCCCTGGGAGCAAGCTTTCCCGAATCCGCCATCCCCTTCGCCTCCCCCAGCATCCTGAAAATCCTGCTGAATGCCAATTTAGTGTTCAAATCGTCGTCCATCGCGCCCTCAAACCCTGCCAGCATCCTTTCCGCAATCCTGCGCCCCAGCCGATTTTCCGCTTTCCTTTCCTTTCCGGCACCCGCCCTCTTCTCGGAAATCCCCTCCCTCTTCAGCGCAAGCCCCCTCAGCATCCCCACAGTTTCCCTCGCCGCGTCGCACTGGCGCATCTTCCCCCTGAATTTCGCCACGGTGAAATCCAGCGGCATCCTGTACCTCTCGGATATGAGGTAAAACCTCAGGCAGCCCGGCCGCACGCCCATGCCCCCCAGATCCTTCACATATAGGACGTTGCCGGTGCTCTTTGACATCTTCCTCTTTTCTATCGTGAGGTGCCGCGCATGCAGCCAGAAGTTCGCCGGCAATTTGCCCGTAGCCGCATAGCCCTGCGCTATCTCGTTTTCGTGGTGCGGGTAGATGTTGTCGCTCCCGCCGCAATGGATGTCAAAAGTATCCCCGAGGTAATGCATGGACATCGCGCTGCATTCTATGTGCCAGCCGGGCCTCCCCTCCCCGAACGGGCTTTTCCATTTCACGTCCCCGTCCCCGCGTGTCCATCTTTTCCAGAGCCTGAAGTCCCACAGCCCCTCCTTTGAGTAATCGTCCCCGTGCGCCTTGCCGAAATACCCGGGGTTCTTCAGATGCCTCAGCTTCCCGTAACCCCTGAACTTCCGCACGTCAAAATACACCCCGTCCCTCTCGTGCCTGCAGTACCCGCACGCGCAAATCCTTTTTATGAGCGAAACCATCCGGGGAACATGCGCGGACGCCTTTGCGACCACGTCCGGCCTCAACATCCCCAGGCCGTCCCAGTCCGAGAAGAACGCCTTTGTGTTCCCCCTCTGCATCTTCCAGACGCTGACCCCCGCCGCCCCCGCCGCGGCTATCGCCTTGTCCTCCACGTCGGTGATGTTCATCACGCGCTTTACGCCGTATCCCTTGTACTTCAGGTAACGCACGAGCACATCCTCAAACAGGTAGGTCCTGAAATTGCCGATGTGCGAATATGCATACACGGAAGGCCCGCAGGTGTAAATCCGCACCGTGTTGCCCCTAAGCGGCGCGAACTCCCTCTTCTTCCCCGCGAGCGTGTCGTACAGCCTCATCGCATGCCAATCCCGCGCGCATAATAAATGCTTTCCCATGCCCGTGCCCCACATTCCGCCGGGGATATCCATTTAAACGTTCCAGGGAAACCATCCTCATGCTTTCGGACAGGGGCCTGATGGAGAAGCTCGGCATAGATGCGAAAACCTTATCCATGTTCAAGCGGGTGCGCGCAGCCGCCATCTCCGAAGCGAAGCGGATGGCGAAGCCAAAAAAAGGGAAAATAAAAGTGCTCGGAATCTCCGGCTCCGCCCGCGACAAATCTGACACCGCTGCGGAGGATTCCAATTCCGAGGCGCTGCTGAAGGAATGCCTCTCCCATTGCAGGGGGATGGGCGCAAGCACCGAATTGGTCCCCATACGCAAATATGACATAAGGTATTGCAAGGCGTGCTATTCCACAACCAATACGCAATGCCATTTCTACTGCTCCTGCTACCCCCGCGGGAAGAACGGCGACGACATGACCAATATCTTATACGACAAGATAATCGCCGCGGACGCAATCATCTTCGCAACCCCGGTGAATAATTTCAAAATCTCCGCCCCGCTCGCGGATTTCCTTGACAGGTGCATAAGCCTTGATGGCAGCCTCAAGCCCGCGAACCCTGATGCCCCGAAGGACCGCGAACTCAACATAAAGCACATGAAGTTCATAGGGCTCACCGCGGACCAGAAAATCCCCGGAAGCGGGATGCTGAGAAGGTTCCTAGGAAAGACCGCGGGCATAATCGTCACGGGGCACGAGGCCGGCGCCTCCCTCGCAATAAGCAACCTCTTTCTCGCCCTCAACCAGTTCGGCATGGTTTTCCCGCCGTTCAGCAGCATGTACGCGATGTCCTCCATCTGCAATTCAACTTATGAGGACAAGAGGATAGTCCTGGGCAAATGCTTCATGGAAGAAACAAAACTACTCGCGGAAAACGTCATGCGCTGCGCGAAAACCTCCCGCCCGGTGAAGCCCACGGGCTGGGCCTATGACTACACGGCGGACTGA
>JAGVON010000085.1 GCA_020052735.1 archaeon
GCTGTTCGTTATGAAGGACTTCTCCTTGTTGCCCTCAAGGGAAAGCAGCTGCGGCATGATAGATGTGCAGCAAAAAGGATATAAAAAACGGGCTGTCCGCACACACGCGCTAATCAAAAATGATTTTTTTTCCCGTGATTATGTAGCTGGCCCTCTCCTCTATGCCCTTCGCCGCCATCCTGAACGATTCAAATATCTCGGGGTTCCTTGAGCGCAGCCCGGAGAAGAATATCCTCGCCTCCGCCCGTATCCTCTCCGCATCTTTCTTGTTCGCCTTTTCCATCCTCCTGGAGAATTCCGCGGCCTTTTCCGCCGCCTGTTTATACTCGGGGCTTTTCGCCTTCTCGGAGATTGCACGGGAAATTGCGGCAGCATCCAAAAAATCCTCTGGGCTTTTCTGTTCCATATGAAAACCTCACGCGCTTACGCCTGCCATCTCCGCCCTGGAGGCGATCACCGTGGCCGCATAATCCCCTCCGGAGAGGACCGAATCCCCGGAAATCACCGAGGGGGCGGAGCCATTCACGGTTATGTCCCTGAACGTCCCTTCGCCCAGCCGTGCGTCCACCGCCCTTTCCACCGCGCTGAAATCCCCGGTGTAATACGCACGCCTCACCTCTTCCGCGCCCGCGATTTTCTCAATTGCCAGCACGGTGGAGACCTCGGATTTGTATGAGATGGAGCCAGGCTGGACGCCCACCCCCAGGTAAGACGCCTGCCTTATCGCATAAAGCTCGGTCAGCCCTTCATCAAGCAGGTGCGGCACCTCCGCGCCTCCGCGCGTGTGCTCCGCAACGTAATGGTTGTCCTCATGCAGCACAGTCACGACGCGCTGCGCGCCCCTGATGTCCACATCTATGCTTACGGTGCCGGATTCGTAGCTGCCCCTGAGTTCCGAAGGGATGTCCGCCGTGGATACGCGGGGCGGCTCGCTGGGCGCGCCTGCGCGCAGGTCCGCGGGGACGTACTGTGTGGTGGTGCCGTAGGTCTGCATCGCGGTCATGGAATTGAGGCGGGCTACCTGCTCGGCGCTCATCGCCTGTTCCCTTTCCTCCATCGCTCCTGCCTGCGCGGGTGCGCCTTCCCTCGCGGCAACGGGCTGCTCCGCCGCCCTTCTCGCGGCATCCACGCCTGCAATTGCTATCTGCACGGTGTATCTTGCGACGCCCGCGACCACATCAAGGACGGCCCCGAAAGCGCCGTGCTCCTCGTCCCTCCTTGCCTCGGCCTGGAAGGGCGTCTCTCCCTGCTGCTTTTCCTGGAAACGCTGGTAATACTCATCAATGCGGGTCTGCTGCTGGAAGCGGAATCCGTCGGACTGCCTCACGGCGGAGAGGTCGCCGTCGGAATTCCTGTACAGGTCTATCATGCCCTGCCCGGCTACGCGCACGGAGCCGAGCTGCTGGAAATTGTTTTCGCTGAGGAATTGCTGCGTGCCGGCAATCTGGCTTTCCTTTTCCTTGGCTGTGAGCTGCGGCATGGATACTCCTTACATTATTTGGAAATGAGGCTTTAAAACAGGTTAGCCGGCGCATCAGTACCTTACTACAATCGGGACCACGGAGCTGATTTCGCCTTTGGAGGGTATGTCCAGCACCACTTCGCAGTTCCTGAAAGTTATGCGGAGCTGCAATTCGGTTATGGAAACGGACGGCTCGCCCTCTGGCTGGAAGTTGAGGCGCACGGACAGCGAATCCCATGTGCCGCCGGGGACGACTTTGACTAGAACGACTGCGGTATCCGAGCCCTGCACTATCGCGAGCAGGCCCCTTGCTTCAATAAGCTTTGCGCCTTCCACCGTGCGGAACGGGCCGCCCGAGTACCACGGGCATTCCGCATCCTCCGGGCTTGTCGCGTGAATCTCCCCGTCCGAAGAGAGAATGTAGAACATGTTTTCCGTGGAAAGCCAGGCGCGCAGGCCTGCGCCCTGGGCCGCCTGCGGAAGCGAAATGTTGGTCGCTGAGGAGCCGTCAGCCCTTGAAACAATGAGATAATTTTCGGAAAGCAGGCGGATGCTGGAGCCGGTGCGGAACACCCCGCGCACCTCGCCCAAGTCCAGCGGGACGGGGAATTCCACTTCCCCCCCTTCCACGTTGCCGCTTATGCGCACCATCCCATCCCCTATCTCGCAGGTGAAATTCACATCCCTGAACGCCTCCGCGTATTGGATTGGTGCGGGGCGAGGGGTGAGGATGTTGGGCTCGCCCGTGGGGCTGGAAACGGTGCTCTGCATGGTGGGCGGCTGGGTGGATGGCGCCCGGGCATATGTTGTATTGGGCGAAAGCATCAGCCCCCCTGTGATGAGCGCCGCAGCCACGCGGCGCGGCATGGTTGGCTTCCTCGCCTTTGAGTCGCGCTCCGCGTCGGAACGTGCCTGCTTCTTTTTCATGTATTATGCCCTGCTGGTGAGCTTGCGCATCTCCGCAACAATTTCGGAACCGGTGCCTTCCAGCGGAATTGCGCCCCAGACCCTCTCCGTGAGGGTGGCTTCGTCCCTGAACTCCATGCTCATGTTCTTTATCCTCTCCTTGAAGGTGTCTAGGAATGAGGAGTAAGTGTAATCCGTTGTGTGGGTATCGTCAGCCCTGACCAGGTTGGCTATGTTGCCTCGCAGGTTCTCCCTCTCCAGCTCGGACATGCCGGACACATCCATTTCAAAATGTATGGCTCTTCCGTAGAAATTGGCTGTAAAGCTTGCCGTTTCCTCCCTGGGAGTTACCTGCCCGCGCACCTCCATCCTCTCTGCGGTGAACGTCTCATCCTGTTGGGCTTCCTCGCGGAAAGAGCTTGGCGCCTCTTTCTTCTGATTATATGCATCAAGCGCGGCGTTCCTGAAATCCGCAGCCCTGAGCTCCCTGCCGCTGCCCGTGACCACCATAAACTCGCGGTCCGCATTGAACCCTATTGAAACATTCACCTGGGTTGGCATGCCGGGGACTGAAAGGTTGCCCAGGCGGACAACCTCGGAATCAAATCCGGAATCGCGAAGCTTCCCTGCAGCAGCATTTTCTGCCAATACTGGTTGAGTCATGGTTTCACCTATGTATAACACTCAGGAACTGTTTAAAAGAATGCCGACGGGGCATGAAAAGCCGCAAACCTGGGCAGCGCTGCCGCCGTATGGACTGAATAAAAAAAGAAGGCACGGCTTACTACTGCAGCCTAGTGCCCACTTCCCTTGCGGAAAGCGGATTGCCGTTCTGGTCGGTGAATGTGACCGAACCGGGTTCCTCCTGAGCATACCTCAGAAGAACCGCAAAACCGTTAGCTTCGGTTATTGATCCGCTCCTCATCCTTCCCGTGATGAGCCCGAGCTGGCCCTCGTCAAGCTTTGAGGGGTCAACCATAACGGAGAATGTTTCGCCGCCGCGTGAAGCGCCGAATTTGACCTTGGTGCCGTCCTCAAGCGCATCCGCCATCACCCCCAGCTGCGCATTCGTCTGCTGCGGCACCGCCTCGGTTGCAGTGCGCCCGGTGCGCTGTGTTCCAACGGGCGTGCCCCTTACAATCTCGCGTGTTTCCACGCCCCCTCTGGATGGCTGGGATGGAAGCGCTGCACGCTCCTGTTCGCCCTCCCCTATCACGACTGTCCCACGCCTCTCTCCACCCTCTGTGGTGCGTGCCCCCGCCTGCGCCGGGGTTTCGGCCGCTGCCTGTGCCGGCTGCTCCCTTGCGCGGCGTTGCGCCTCTATGCCTTCGCCAAGGGACTCCAGGGTGCCGGTGACGGCGCGGCGGCGTGTCTCTTCGCCCAGCGTTTCCACGGCGCTCCTGCTGTTCTCGGCATTAATCCTGCTGTTCTCGGCATTAACATAGGTCGTTAAAGCATCCAGCACCTCATCATAAGTGCCGAAACTGCTGACCTCCTTGGGATAAAGCAGATTTTGATTTGGCTTTCCAGTTTGGTCGATTCTGCCCGGAGAATTCCTGAACATGAAAGTCTCACCTGTTACCGGGTTGTACGCCGCCCACAGATTCCTGTTGATGCCGGGCAATTCCTCACCCGCGCTCAGTACCCTTAAGTAGATTGGGGGCTCTCCGGGGGGCGTGGGTATAGCGAGCGTGTGGCGGTATTGATCCTGCAACTGTGCAGGAGTCATGGTCTGAGTTGCCTCATAGTTCCCCCTTAATTCCCTTCCCGGTTGAGCGACTGGAGCTGGCATATAATTACACCTTATACTATGCCTTGCCTTTTGTTTAAATAGCTTTCTGTCTGGAGGCGCGGGGGCGGGAAATGGAATATATACCTTCGCCAACGTATGTAGTAATATGGCGGGAAAGGGCGCGCAGGAAAGGGGGCGCGAAAAAGAGCGGGAACCCGGGAACCGGCAACTGGATGGCGGAAACCCGGGGGTTTCTGCCAGTTATCTCCGCAGAGATATGGAAACTGCCGGACTAGTGGTCCCAACCCCCGCAATAAAACTTGTCCCCTCAGTGCTCAAGAACATAGAGGTGGTGCCCGTGCCCAAGGGGAGGTGGGGCGGCGGGCCCGGAAGCAGGCAGCGCGAGCCGGAGGAATTTGGATTCACGGATGAGAAGTTCAGCGCGGGCAGGGACGGGGTTACGGCGACAACTGGCTTCCTTTTCCCGGCGAATGTGGGGGGCAGGCAGATGTACGGGATGGAGTACAAGCTGAAGGACGAGGCAATAAGATTCACATATTTCAGCACGGAGCGGGACCACGGGGAGGTGCGCGCTGTGATTCCAGGCGAGGAGCACACGGTTGTGATTACTACTACGCAGGTGATGCTCGTCACAGGATGGGCGGCATGGCAGAGGGGCGACCATGAGATAAATGTGGACGGGCAGCCTCAGCGGGACACGCACGCGGTATTCTTCGGGCTGAGCGAGCGGTTCATGGGGGATGCGCTGCTTTCAGTGGGCGCGTCCTACAAGGATGGGATGACCACGATATTCACACTGAACAATGATGGGCTGCTCGGCGCGCGCGGTGTGAGCCTCGCCTCGGTGCTCTATGCGGACAGGCAGCTTGAGCCCTCGGAGGGATGGCAGCTGCTTTCCGCGGGCGACGTTGTGCTTCTTGTGAAGGAGGGGAGCGCGAACGCATACGTGCTCTCCGCGGATTTCTCCGGCGCGCCCAGGATAGATTTGCATACTATAATCCTTCCGGAAGCGGTGCGCGGGAGGGCGGAAATAGTGAGGGGCGAAGGCGGATACATAATAGTGCATGATGGGGGGGAAATGGAAATTGCGGGCTCCGCGCTGCACCTTCCGCAGGCGCAGGAATAGAACCTATTGCTGAAGGCGGTACAGTATCATTGCTCCATTGAGCTGTGTGCCGTTGGAGTCCTGCATCTCTATGAAAGTGACATTGTCCCTGTAATTTGTCAGGAGGTCCTGCAGCGGCGCGTTTATCCCTTCGCCGCGCCCTATTGCGCGTGCAATCCTCTGCAGGTCCACGAGCACCTTCCACGCCTCCAATTCGTCGGAGGGCAGGGTAACCGTGAAATAGCCGTCAAGGGTGCCCGTCCTGCCGTCCTTCAGCTCGTATGTTATGGAGGGGAAGGAAGCCATCACGTTCTCGCCGGGCGCAGCTATGACCTGTGCGCCGAATTCGGCCGCGCGCTCAAGAGGTATGCCTGCTGAAACCGCGGCCTTGGAGCCGTATGCGGACGGCTCAGCCGTTGCGGCAACCACCGGCTCTATGCCCGCCATGGAGGCGAGCGCGGCAATGAGCTGGGCGGAATTCAGGCTCGCACCCGCGCCCCTGTTGCTTTCCACATTTGCGTCCGCTATGTTGTCCTTGTATTTCTGCACGAAATTCATAAGGGCGGTTAGGTCGCCCTGCGTGGAGGCGAGTTCCCTCTGGATTTGCGCGGTGTCCTGCGCCTCGCCCTCCGGAGAGATGAAATTGAAGTAGATGGCGGTGTAGCCCATGCTGTCGCGCGACCTCCAGTAAAAGGTGGCGTCGGTCTTCATGCCGAAGTATTCCCTCTGCAGCTGCACGAGCTCGGAGGGCTGCGTGCGGCTCTGGCCGTCTATCATGGCAGTCTGGTCGCCCCAGAGGATGTGGGATGCGTCCGCGGCGCTCGGCTCCAGGTCCAGGTACGGGATGCCGCCCTCACGGGTTGCCTCCTCCGCGCGCTTTGCGGCAAGCTGCGGCGCGGCAGAAACGGAAGATGGCTGGGAAGTGGAAACGGGCTGCGGCGCGGCAGGATAGTCCCTGCGCTCCACGAACTGGAGCTCGGAATTGAAATCTGGGAATGTAATGTTGCCCTCGGACATCTGGATCGCGTTCCAGTCCATCTTCCTGAATATGTTGAGTACATCCTGTTCGGATGAATAAGTGAAGTTGGTCTCCCCGGAGCGGAGGAACCTTACGCGCTCGCTGGGGGCGCTATCCCCTGATTCGGGGAACAGGACGCGGTATGCGTAGTCCCTGAGCTCCTGCGGTGATGCGAATATTTCCTTTGATGCGACGCGGATGTCGCCATATCCCGCGACGGGCACGGGCCCATAAACAGTGAAGCCCTGCTGGCGCGTGAGCTCAAGCTCGCTCTGCCTTTCCCTTGTGCCCTGCGCACCGCCTGCTTCCTGTGTTCCGCGAGGCATGCGTCATTCCTCCTTCTGGCGGCGCGGCGCCTCCGGGTTCGCATCAAGGAGCCGTACCGGGACCAAATCCTTTATCTGTTCCCACTTCGCGGCAACATCCTCCTTCGCCGCCCTTTGCCTTGAACCTTCGCCCGCCATCGTCCGCACCTTTATGGTATTTTTGGCTGCCCCGTATTTATATTCATATCATTCAAACCACGCGGCCTGGCATTTGGACAGAATTATTATGGATGGAAACCACAGGTTCAATAAGGGTAGCACCAGCAGTCCACGGCAAGGTAATAGCCGCCCGGGCATGATATGCATTCGCCGCCGCAGCACTGCCCGCCCGTGCAATAGGTTCCGTAGCCGCATTCCGGGTGGCATAAATCGTCGTATCCCAGGATATACCCGCCCGGGCATGAGGATTCGGAATAGCAATTGCAGTCCGTGGCGAGATAGTAGCCGGGGTTGCAGCTTATGCAATTTCCTCCACAACATTGCCCGCCTGTGCAATATGTGCCCGAACCGCATTCGGGGTAGCACATGTTGTCGCTTCCCAGGACGTAGCCGGGGCTGCATGAGGATTCAGAGTGGCATTCGCAGTCCGTGCCCAGGTAATATCCGGAGTTGCAGCTTATGCAATCCCCTCCGCAGCATTGGGAATCGCCCGTGCAGTAATAGCCGGAACCGCATTCTGGATAGCATAGGCCATCGTTTCCAAGAACATATCCTGGGTTGCACGATGACTCGGAGTGGCATTCACAATCTGTTCCAAGATAGTAGCCCGGGTTGCAGCTTATGCAATTTCCTCCACAACATTCTCCACTTATGCAATAGGTGCCTGAGCCGCATTCCGGATGGCAAAGGCCGTCATTTCCCAAAACATAGCCGGGATTGCATGAAGATTCTGAATGGCACTCGCAGTCCGTACCTAAATAATAACCTGGGTTGCAGCTCACGCATTCGCTGCCGCAGCATTCCCCGCTTGTGCAATAAGTGTCGGTTCCGCATTCAAGATGGCAGAAGCCATCATCCCCATACACATATCCGCCCGGGCATTCGTAGGTTGTGCCCCCGCCCTCTGGATGGCAATACCCGTCGGTTGCAAGGTAATAGCCCGGGCCGCAGCCCAGGCACTCGCCGTTGTAGCATTGCGAATCCCCGGTGCAATAGAAGCCGGAACCGCATTCGGGATGGCACATGCCGTCTTCCCCATAAACATATCCGTCCGGGCATTGGTAGGTCCCATCATCGCCGCCATGTGGATAACAATATCCGTCCGCCGCCAAGTCGTAGCCATCCGGGCATCCATACTGTTCTGTGCCTTCCCCATAACAATAGCCGTCAATGCCCAGGTAATTGCCCGGAGGGCAGGTGAGGCACTCTGCGTTGTAGCACTGGGCGCCATTGCCGCAATAGGAATCCTGCCCGCACTCCTCGTGGCACAGGTAATCCTCGCCCAGGACGTATCCGCCAGGGCATACGTAAATTTCGGAATTGTCGGAATAGCAGAGGCCGTCTGCCCCCAGGTAATATCCCTGCTGGCACGCAACGCATTGCCCGTTGTAGCACTGCGCATCCTCTGTGCAATAGAAGCCGTGCCCGCACTCGCTGTGGCAAAGCCCGTCGTTCCCCAGCACATATCCGGATGGGCATGTGGGGGTTCC
>JAGVON010000072.1 GCA_020052735.1 archaeon
GAGCGTTTCCCTGCGCGACATTCCCTTCAAGATAGTGTTCCTGGACGAGGCGGACGCCCTTACGCCCGAGGCGCAGCACGCGCTGCGCAGGACGATGGAGATTTATTCCGGGCAGACAAGGTTTATTCTGAGTTGTAACTACTCTTCCAAGATAATAGAGCCGATACAGAGCAGGTGCGCCATCTTCCGCTTCGTTCCGCTGAAGGATGCGGATGTGCGCAAGATGCTGGAGAAGGTCGCGGCCAGCGAGAAACTGGATGTGGGCAAGGATGCGTTTGATGCAATCTTCTACGTGTCCGAAGGGGACATGAGGAAGGCGATAAACATGCTGCAGGGCGCCTCTATACACTCTAAAAAAATAACGCCGGATGTTGTGTATAAGATTTCAAGCAGGGCGCGGCCGAAGGAGATAAGGGAGATGGCCGAGCTTGCGCTCAAGGGCTCTTTTACAGCCGCGAGGGAGAAGCTGAACGTGCTCATGATGGAGTACGGGCTTTCTGGGGAAGACGTGATTTTGCAGTTGTACCGGGAAGTCGCCAACATGGAGATTCCGGAGAAGAGGAAAATCCATCTTGTGGACAGGATTGGGGAGTACAACTTTAGGCTGGTGGAAGGGGCGAACGAACGTATCCAAGTAGAGGCATTATTAGCCCAGATGGGCGTAGTGGGCAAAGACTAATCCTGGTAAAGTAGGGGGTTATGATTACCCTAAAGAGATTCGGTCGGCGCCCCGATGTATGGGGCGGAGAGCGAAGGAGGGGGATGTGCCCCCTTCCTCTTGGGGCGCAGATGGGCGTGGCAGGGAAGGGATAAGCACAATCTATTTATCAGTTTCCTGCCTAACTGCACCTATGTCAACATACGAATGCCCCAAGTGCGGCAAGAAATACGACGTGGACGACGAGTGCTGCGACCAGGAGATGGAACGCGACGGGAACAAGCTCACCTGCAACGTGTGCAAGGATGAAATTGAGATTCCGGCCTGCTGCGGCGAGATAATGGTGAAGCTTCGCCCGGATGAGGAGGAGCAGGAGAAGGAGAACGAAGAATAGTATTAATCGTAGATGTTCTTCCGATGCCCTATTCTGAGCACCACCAATTCCTTTTTTGCTTCCTCCAAATCAATTATTACGCGGTAGTCGCCAACCCTCAACCGGTAGGAATCGGTGCCGGATAGCCTTTTGAGGAATGGCTTCGGGTCCAGCCTGATCCTTTCAAGAACCTGCACAACCCGCCGCTTCATCCCGTGGTCCAGCGAATCAAAATCCTTCTCCGCCTTTTTGGTGAAGATTATTTCGTACATCTATTCACTCTTCAGCTTTGCCTTTATCGCGGAGAAGCTTACTGTCTTTCCCTCCCTGTATTCCTTGCGGGAGGCTTCAAGGCCTTTCTTGAACTCCGGATTGAGGGTGAGGTGGTCTTCAATAAGATCCTCTATTATCTGCTCGTAGGTTTCCCCGTCAACTATTTTCATCGTGTCAAGGATGCTTTTGGTCTGGGTTGAGATTTTGATTGTAGTATACATAGGTATACTTATGTATAATAAGGTATAAAAATGATGCTGGAAACCTCGGATAGTATGCAAGAAATATTGCTCCCACCGGGATTTGAACCCGGGTCGCTGGCTTGAAAGGCCAGCATCCTTGACCGGTCTAGACGATGGGAGCTTCTGACTGTCCAATCAGGTGGAGTATAAAAGCCGCCATACAATTTTTATAAACTACCATGGGCGCGATGGAAGGCCCGCCCTCATCTGGGCTTGAGGGCATGCACAAAATCCCTGTGCACCTCCTCCACGCTCCTGGATGCGTCTATTATGGTCCAGTTGGGCGTCATGAATTTCTCCTCCGACAATTGGAGGAACCTTTCCCTCACCCTCTCCAAGTAGCCGGGGTTGCTCTCGTACCTGTCCGGCTTCTTCTGGTTTTTCTTGCGTTCCGCGGCAACGGATGCCGGGATGTCAAAGAGTATGACCTTGTCCGGGGAGAAATAGCCGACCTTCTCCACCACGGATTTGGCGTCGTAGTATGAGATGCCGTCTATCTCATACGCTATCGTGGAGAAGACGTACCTGTCCACTATGGTGATGCCGCTGGAATTGGCGATGCTGCGCTGCGTGTTGGCGATGTCGGAAAGGAAAAGCAGGAAGAGGGCCTTTGGCTCCAGGAGGAGCTTCCCGTCCAGGTACTCCCTCATGGTCGGGAAGGTTTTTGTCGGGTGCTTGAAGTAGGAGAATTCCATCTCTTTGCGCAGGAGGTCTATCTGGGTATCCTTGCCGGAACCGTCTATCCCCTCCACCACCACGAACATAATCCAGGATTTGCATAGTAGAATTAAAAAGATGCGCTATGAGAAAAAGGCGATGGAAGAGAAATGGAAGGTGATGGCGGAGAATTTCGCCGGTGCTTTCGCATCTGATTCCGTGCACACCACCTACAAGAACCTCTGGGTGCAGGTGTGCGACTGGGCCAAGGCGGATAAATTGCCGCCTCCGGAGAACGTGCAGATTGTGCAGAAGATAGTCATAGGGGAGAAGGGGACCGAGGTGCAGGTGGAGTTCTGCATCTTCGCGGAAGGCAAGGAGATTTCCGCTAAGGAGAAGACCGTGAGGAAGGAATAGAGTTCTTCAGGAAATGCCCGTGGAACAGGCTTGTTGAGAGTTCCGGGTGGAAGCAGGCCGCCATGTAATAATTTTTTCCAATCCTTTGCTCGCAGGCGAGGATTTCCTTCCCTTCCTGCGCAAGCACGGAAACGGATTCCCCCGCGGAGCGTATCCTCGGGGCGCGTATGAACACCGCATTTATTTTTCCCAGTTTTGTTTCAAGGTGCCGCTCAAAGGATTCCGCCTGCCTTCCGTAGGCGTTCCTTTCTATTTCCAGGTCCATGAGGCCGAGGGATTTTTGCCCTTCAGCCGCATCATGGATGCTTTTTGAGAGGAGTATCGCGCCTGCGCACGTGCCGAAGATTGAGGGCACATCAGCTATGCCTTCAAAAATGCCCTCGCGCTCAAGGAGCTTCTGGATTGTGGTGCTTTCCCCTCCGGGAAGGATTAGTGCGTCCAGGTTTTGCATGTCCTCATTTGTACGGACTTCTGAGATTTCGCAGGCAAGCCCAAGCTTATGCGACGCCCCCCTCAATGCGAGGATATGCTCGGCAACGCCGCCCTGGAGGGCGAGCACGCCCACCCTCATCAGGCACCGCGCTCCGAAAGCCGCGTCTCCAAAGTGGAAATCTCAAGGCCCTTCATGGCGTCCCCGATGCCCTCGCTTGCGGCCGCTATCCTTTTTGCATCCGTGAAATGGGCGACCGCATCCACTATCGCCTTTGCGCGGCCTTCGGGGTCCGAGCTCTTGAATATCCCTGAGCCAACGAATACGCCGTCCATCCCCAGCTGCATGCAGAGGGCGGCGTCGGCAGGGGTGGCGATTCCGCCTGCTGCGAAATTCACCACGGGCATCCTGCCGAGGGATGCTGCCTGCTCAACCAGCGCTATGGGGACACGCATCTCCTTTGCCGTGGATTCAAATCCCCTGCCTCCCTTGAGCATGGCGAAGCCAGCGTGTATCTCGCGTATGTGCCTTACCGCTTCCACTATGTTGCCGGTGCCTGCCTCGCCCTTTGTGCGTATCATGGACGCGCCCTCGTTTATCCTGCGGAGGGCCTCCCCGAGGTTGCGGGCGCCGCACACGAAAGGGACCTTGAAATTCCTCTTATCCACGTGGAATTGCGCATCCGCGGGGGTGAGGACTTCGCTCTCGTCTATGTAATCAACGCCCAGGGATTCCAAAACCTGCGCCTCAACAAAATGGCCAATCCTGCATTTCGCCATCACCGGGATGGTGACGGACTTCTGGATTTCCTTTATCTTGAGCGGGTCCGCCATCCTTGCGACGCCCCCGGCGGCGCGGATGTCCGCGGGGACCCTTTCCAGCGCCATCACAGCTACGGCGCCGGACTTTTCGGCGATGAGCGCCTGGTCGGCGTTTGTGACGTCCATGATGACGCCGCCCTTGAGCATCTGCGCCAGCCCGGACTTTACCGTGGATGTTCCATGTTCCATGAGAATCACAATAGAGATTATGCACAAATAATTTTTATAAGGTGGCATCGGATTGGCGGAAGGCGGCTGCCGGGCTTCCGGCAGAAGGGGCGCGGGATGGCGGCGCCAGCGCATCTTTTTATATTTATACATACCTTATATGCATCTAATTGTAGGGGGTTTTGGAATGGACTTGATATCGTTCAGGGACCTGGATAAAGGGACTGTGGAAAAGATTTTTGGGATTGCCGAGGACATGGACCACCAGCTGGAAAGGAAGAAGGTGGAGAAGCTGGATGGAATTATGGCAACGCTCTTCTTCGAGCCGTCTACCCGGACTAAATTATCGTTCCAATCTTCTGCCGAGAGGTTGGGGTTGCAGGTAGTGGATTTCCTTGCGGACAGGAGTTCCCTGAAGAAGGGCGAATCATTTACGGATACCATAAGGACGGTGGATGGGTACTGCGACGTTATAGCGATGAGGCACCCGGCGGAAGGGGCGGCACGGCTGGCT
Source organism: archaeon (assembly GCA_020052735.1). Taxonomy (GTDB): domain Archaea; phylum Micrarchaeota; class Micrarchaeia; order Anstonellales; family Bilamarchaeaceae; genus CAIXOA01. The sequence goes on from JAGVON010000072.1 coordinate 4,554, forward strand.
GCGGAAGTGGCAGATGCGCCGGTGCTGAACGGAGGGGACGGGGCGAACCAGCACCCGACGCAGACGCTTCTGGATTTGTATACGATTAGAAAACTAAAAGGAAAGATTGCGGGGCTGAACATCCACCTGGTCGGGGATTTGAAGCATGCGCGCACGATGCATTCCCTTGTTTATGGATTGGGGATGTTCGGGGCGAAGGTTACGATGGTGGCGCCGAAGGGGCTGGAATTGGAAGAGCACATAGTCCATGAGGCGGAGAAAAAATTCAATTTCAAGATGGAGAGCAGGGACTCCATAGACCTGAAGGATGCAGATGTGCTGTATGTGTGCAGGGTGCAGGAGGAGAGGTTTGCGGACAAGTACGAGGCGGCGAAGGTGAAGAAGGAATTCACAATCTCCGCGGATTACATAAGGAAGGGGAAGAAGGATTTGGTGATAATGCATCCCCTGCCGAAATTGGACGAGATTCCTGCGGAGGTGGATGCGATGCCGCAGGCGAAATATTTTGAGCAGGCGAGGAACGGGATTCCGATAAGGATGGCATGTATCAAAATGCTCTTGGAGGGCGCTTGAGGGGTGGTATGGATGCTTAAGGTAGACATTATAGAGCACGGGACCGTCGTGGACCACATACAGGCGGGCATGGGGAAGAAGGTGCTGGACATTCTTGGGATAGACGAGAAGTCCGGGAACCGCGTTGCGCTTGTGATGAATGTGCCCTCCCAAAAGATGGGGAAGAAGGACATACTCAAGGTGGAGGGGGTGCTGATTTCCGCGGAGAAGACGGATGCGATTGCACTCATTTCTCCCCGTGCTTCCGTGAACCTGATTAAGGATGGAAAAGTGGTGGAGAAGAAGCAGGCCGAGCTTCCGGAGAGCCTGCATGGGGTTGGGAAATGCCCGAACCCCAACTGCATAAGCATGCAGGAGAAGGCGGCGGGGAAGTTCCACCTGGAAGGGCAGAAGTACAGGTGTGAGTACTGCGAGAGGGTGTTCAAGCCGGCTGAGCTGCTTTGAACCTTGGATTTAGGTTACGATTTCATTTTACTTTTTTCTTCATCCAGCACGTAGTATGCGCCCCTGAATGAACCGACTTTTTTTATGTACCCGAATTTCAGCATCTCTTTAATATCCAGGAGAGCCATCGTAACAGATACTTTATTCATAGTCGCGTATGTCTTTGCCTTCATTGTTTTGTTATGGTGCAAGTATTCTATGGCTCGGCGTTGCCTTTCGTTTAGGTGCTCTAGCTTTTCCACGGGAAGGAACCATCCGGGTGAATTCTTGAGAGTGAGCCTGAAGAAAGCGTCTGTCCAGAAGAATTCCGGGTCCACGAGGCCGGCACTGCGCATGCCATTTATCATCCTCGGCACACCCATGCCATAGCCCTCTACATATTTCATGTCCTTAAGCACGCGGTACGTAAGCGGATTGCGCTGTACGGAGATTGTACCGAACAGCTCTCTTGCAAGGCCTTGTGGGATGCTGCCTGGATTGGTAAACTCAATTCGGTCATCGAAAACGCTTATTTGGATTGAATTAATATTGAAGTAGTCCCTGTGCGCCACCGCGTTTATTATCGCCTCCCTGATGACCTTGGGCGGATACTCGTATGTTTCTTCCGCTTGTGGCGTGCCGGGCAGGGTTTTCACCTGGTGGCGCATGTTTCTGAGGATAAATGCGTATGCTTTCCCAATAATTTCAGCCGGGCTCCCGTCCAGTACTTGATGATCCACAATATCCACGGCCTGCGTGCCACGGAACCGGACCACTTTAACCTCACTCTGTGGAAACCAGGATTGCGGGGCTTTTGAAAAAGACAGGACGGCTGCATTCTTTATTCTCAGCCCCGCGCCGGTCTCCGAAGCCATGTTCAGGGAAAGGAAAAAATCCTTTGTGGTGTGCACGGCAAGATAATCATCTCTTCCGCACACCAAAAGGTAATGCCGGACCTTGTTCTCGTCCATGTCTTCCATGGCGGCTTTGCCGCCGAGCTCGTCAAAGCAGAGTATCTGCCTGTTCTTGAGAAACTCCACCATAGTGGACCCTTCAAGGCGCCGTGTGGTGCTGCCCATCCGCACGTATATCACGCCGCCGAACGTGTGGAAGCTTCCGCTATCCGCCTTGTGGACCTTTGCAAGGATTACCTGCTTCCCTTCAATCTTGTGCGCCTCTATATCCATCAGCGGGGCTGGAGAAACGCTCTGGCCGCACGCGGAAAGCCTCTGCTGCAGCTCATCCGGATTTTCCCCGGCTCCTACAGCCGTCCCTTTTTTGTCAGCCCCCAGCACCAGGAGCCCGCCCTCTGTATTCGCGAAGGCGCAGATTATTTTCGAAATCTCCTGCTCGCTGTGTAGCGACTCCTTCAGCTCAAGGTCGTGGGTTTCCGGCTTTTCAAGGACTTTTTTTATCTGTTCCGCATCCATACTATCACGATTTTTTGTTAATTGTTAGTAACTGTTAGTATTTGTTAGTATTTATAAGTATTACCGGGGTTCCCTGCCAGTAATGTAATGCGGCTATTGCGAGCGGACTTTCAAGCCGGTGGAGCTGCTCTGAAAAGAATAGAAAAATAAAAGAAATTCACATCCTCAGCCCAAGCCTCGCACCAACGGTGGTGGAATCCGGCCCGTCAAAGTTGAACCTGCGCGTGGCGTTTAATCCCAAGGCCAGCCAGTCGGTGAGCGCGTAATCCAGTTGTGCCTCCCCATAGACCGCCCTCTGCCCGACCACCCAGTGCCAGTAGGTTTCTGCGCTGAAGCCTCCGCCCAATTGGAATGCGGCATAAAGCGCAAGCTTAGTGTCAAGGAAATCCTTCGCCTCGTTGTAATGCTGTGTAAGCAGGGAGACGGGAAGAATCCTTACCTGCATCCGCATCCAGCCGGGCATGGGCGGATTGATATATGCGCCGAACCTCATGGCGTCCTCACCTGAAGTGATTTCGTACTGCCCCCCTATTCCGAAGAAGCCGGGCAGCTTCTTGTAAAGCCTGAATTCGCTGTAGCCGAGCTGGAGCTCTGTGGAATCCCTTCCTACCTGCCCGGCGTTTATCAGCCCGCTTGCGCTAAGCCCGCCCGCCTCTGCGCCTCCAGTAAGTTTGAACGCGGGGCCGTGGGAGTTGTTCTCTATATTGTAGGCATATCCTGCGTAGGCGGTGAGGGATGCGTTGTCCGCCTTTGCGCCTGCAGGGATTGCCATCCCACCCATGAAGCCCGCAACCATAAGGGTTTTTGCGGTGAAGAGCTTCGCCCTGAGCTTCATGCGCTCCCAGAGTCTGGGCTTTTCGTGCTTCCCATATTCCAGTTTCCTTTGTGTTTGTTCA
>JAGVON010000087.1 GCA_020052735.1 archaeon
CTATTCCCCAGCAAGTCCCCCATCTTCACCTTCTCAGGTGCGCTCCAGGCACCAAGAATCGTAATGTCCTTTGCCCGCACATCCATTACTTTTTCCGGAGCAATGTCAAACACAGACATCAGCTGCACGGAAACCGCCGTCTTATCCTTCGTCCCCGCATAATCAAACCTGCTCTGCCCCACGTGCAACCTTCCGGAAATCTCCCTCACGGCAGCCGCGGTGGTCCAGTTCTTTTTCTCAAGCACAAAATGGGCAAACTTTCCCTCCGCACCTTTCCTCTCAACCTTTTTCCCTTCCTCCAGCACCGTTCCGTCCTCCATTATCTCCTCAACAAGGAAGGATTCGGCATCAAATTTTATCCCGCCGCCAATCCCCGGAGAGGGGGAAAGGTAAGACCAGGAAAAATCCCTCACTTGTTCTCCCCCTGATACTTCCCGGAATAAAGTTCCTTCGCGGTCTCCGCAAGCTTCACGAAAACCAGCTGCCCCACCTTCGCGTTCCTCCTGAACTTCCCGCCGTGCGGATTGGAAACCACGAGGAGCGCCTCGCTCCTCCCCTCGTATCCCGGGTCCCACACCGCGCACTCCAGCGCCATCCCGCACCGGAGCAAAGAAGAGCGCGGGAAGCACAGCGCCGCCGCATCCGAAGGAATCTTCACATACTCGTTGAACATCACCTTGTAGCATCCAGGCGCAAGGTGCACCCAATCATTCTCAAATGCAATCTCGTGCGTATCCGAAATCTTCCTGTCCTTGTTGTCAAAATCTATGCTCCCAGGGTTTGAAAACGCAAGGACCTTCTTCAAGGTCATATCCACGCCAGCCGGCTGGAACTGCGAATCCCCGATGAATTCGGAAACAATCGCTGAAGAAATTATGTGCTGCTTGGGCAATATCATAGAAACCGCCAATCCACTTTTTGTGGGAAAACGTTTAAAACCTAATAATCCATCCATTCCCCCATGGCGGATGAGAACACCTGGCTTGCCACAACGCGGCTTGAGGCATTGACCGATGGCATTTTCGCCTTCGCCATGACGCTGCTCGTCCTCTCCATCACACTTCCGGACGACCCCGGCAACCTTGGCTATATGCCAAACGCCGAGCTCAAGGAGCTCATCTTCCACGAATCGCACAGGTTCCTCAACTACGCAATAGCGTTCTTCCTCCTCGCGAGCTTCTGGATGAACCACTCAAAGGCGTTCCACATAATGAAGGCGACCGAGCACCACCACACCTGGATAAACATCGTTTTCCTGATGTTCGTCGCCATAGTCCCGTTCACCACCGCCCTCGTCGGCGACTACGGGAACGACTCAGTCGCCTGGACGATGTTCGGCGCGAACATGTTCATACTCGGCTCCCTCCTTTACCTCAACCTGTGGTATGCGGGCAGGAACCCGCACCTGCTGCGCGAAGGGGCCGGGACGGAGGGCATAGAAATCGGGAAGAAGAGGAACCTCGTGGTGCTTGCGGTTTCCACGCTGTCCGTGCTAATCAGCTTTTACAGCCCCGCCTTCTCGGGCCTGGCATATTTCCTGATACCCCTGGTCCTGCTGCTTCCCCCGTTCCAGCACAAAAGCTAGGGTAAATGGAAAAACAGAAAAAGGGGAAGAGAGTTATTTCAGCTCGTCTTCCGCGTAAAAGTACTCGTGGAGCACGAGCTTGTAGTCAAAGAGCTCCTCTTTCCTGAAGAAGCGCGCCACTTCCTTGCCCGCAGTTTCCAGGGAATCGGAAGCGTGTATCACATTCCTGCTCGTGGAGTTTGAGAAGTCCCCGCGTATGGTTCCCGCCTCCGCCTTGCGCGAATTCGTGACGCCCGCGAGCTTCCTCCCGACTTCCACCGCCTCCACCCCTTCCACGGCCATCACCACAATCGGCTGGTGCGTCATGAACCTCTCCAACCCCGGGTAAAAGGGCTTCGCAGTCAAGTGCGCATAGTGCTCCTTAGCGACCGCGGGGCTCAGTTTCAGCATCTTCAGCCCCACAATCTTCAGGCCCTTCTTTTCAAACCGGGAGATTACTTCCCCGAGCAGCCCCCTCTGGAGCACGTCCGGCTTGAACAGTATCAGAGTCCTCTCCATGCGCTCACGCCTTCCTGGTCTTCTTGGCCCACTTTATCTTCTTTCCAACCCGCCCAAGCTTGAGTTGATTCTTCATGCACTTGGATGAGCAGAAGTAAAAGATGGTCCCGTCCCTCTTGGCGTGGAGCCGACCGCTTCCCTTCGGGATGTCTATTCCGCAGAATGAACAACTGGCCACAGCATTCACCTCGTCCTTATCTCCTTGGCCTCCCTCTCGGGATCTATGAGCATGATTATCATGCCCTTCTTCACCGGGCCCTTTATGTTCCTGAGGATGACCCTTCCGGCTTCGCCGCCTTCAAGGATTTTGCAGAGAACCTGGTAGATCTCGCCATAGACGCCCGTCTTGGCCTTGACCTCCATGATTTCCGCAGCTACCGCGTCTGCCATTCAGCTCACTCCTTTTTCTCTTCCGCGGGCTTCTCCTCCTTGGGCGCTTCTGCGGGAGCCTCCTTATTGGCCTTCGGCTTTTTTGCCTTCTTCTCCTTCTTGGGCTTCTCGCCTTCAGCCGCAGGCGCCGCTTCAGCCGCCTTGTGCTCGTGCTTCTTTTCCACCGGGGCCTCGTGCTTCTTCTCCTCTATCTTCGGCCTCGGGAGCCTCTTCAGCACATTATTGAGAATCTCGTTCGCCCCGCCCGCGTCCTCCAACGCTATGGTTGAGGTCGGGACAGGAATCCCCACCGCCTTGCCCAACTCTACCTTGGTCGGCACATAAACGTAGGGTATGCCCTTCTCCTCGCAGAGCATGGGGATGTGTATAACAATCTCCTCGGGCTCCACATCGGAGGCAATCACAACAAGCTTCGCCGCCTTCCTCTCAATGGATTTGGTGGTCTCGTTTATGCCCTTCCTAATCCTGCCAGAGTCTTTGGCGACGGAGAGCGCTTCAAGCACCCCATCCACTACTTCCTTTGGTGTTTCAAATTTTACATAACTTGGCATAGTTGCACCTCGTTATTCATTTAGCCCCGCTTTGCAGGGCTATCGCCACTTCATCGGTGGTAACTGTTTATTTGCCGGAGAGGGTTTAAAAAACTACTTCTTCGGCCCCTCCTTCGAAAGAATAAGCTCCCCCACCCTTTCAATTATCATCCGCACAGTCCCTAGCGCCTTCTCCACCTTCTCCTTCCCAAGCTCGGCATCAATCCCCGGCCTCACGTTCCCGTAGAAATCTATATTCCTCATCTCCCAGAGGAAATCCAAATCCTCCTTATGTTCGGAAAATACCCTCTTCGCGGTCTCCATCCTGTACTGGTGGGATGCAACATCCTTCCCTTTTACAGTCTTATTAAAGGCAATCAGCGCGGACTCAAACGCCTGGTATGCAAGCCCGGAAACCCCTGCCAAATCCCCCTCCTCAAACAGCTTCTCCGCAGAAGCAAGGAGCGCCTTCGCCCTTTTCAGGTCCCTGTCAGCCATATCCTTTCCCCCTCCATCCCCAATCTTTCCTCTAGTTCCCTTATCCCCCTCTCCGCCTTAATCATCTTTTTGGGGACCACCTTCCCCTCGTAAAGGAGGGATTCCAGCTCCCCAAGCGTAATCCTCAGCAATTCCTTATAATACTTCTTCGCCTCCCCGCCAGCAACCTTCGCCTTCTCCGCATATTCCTTCGCCTTCCCCAGCCGGAAGAGCGCATAGCCCTTCGGGAAGCCCTGCAGCCCCGCCTTTATCCCGAACAGCCTCCCCGTCCCCCTGAACACAATCCCGTTCATCACCGCTTCCAGGGCAACGAAATCCGCCAGCTTTTCTATTTCCTCCCAGCTCTTCCTATGTATTTCAAACCTATAAGGGAGTAAATCCGTCCCTTTCGGCGCCTCGCCCACCACCATAATATCTATATCGCTCTTAGCGGTCCCCAGCCCGTATGCATGGCTCCCGAACAGCACCACCGCCTCGGCCCTCGGCGCCTTTGAGAGGAAATATTCCACAGCGTTCCTCACCTCCGGCCTGAGGTTCGCAATCTTCTCCTGCATGAACAGCTCCGCGAGGGCGAGCGCCATCCCCCTCCCCGCATCCGCCCTGAAGAGCTTTCTCCGTCCTCCCCTCGCCTGCCTCGCCGCCCCCACACGGATGAGTGCGCCCAGCGCCGCAAGCACGTTGGATTTGGAAACCCCGCTTGCCCTTGAGAGCTCCGATATGGAAAAGGATGCATACGGCCTCTCCGCAAGAACCCGCAGCACAGAAATAGTGGTTTTCTTCGCAATCTGCTCTATTCGTATTTGTTCTTTTTTTAGGTTCATATGTTCTATTTTTAGAACAAAGATTTATAACGCGATGCCCATTCGTTCGCGGTTTTGTAGTGGGTAACAATTTTCCGTTTTACGGGTTTTTCTTACCCACTACATTTCGCCCTTCGTAATCCATTTAAGCCCTACTCTGGATACCTATCTATGAAATTTCACATTCTCGCAGCAATCCTGGCAGCATTCCTCTTATTCGGCTGCACACAATCCAATACTTCCGGTTCTCCGGCAAACGAAAGCCCACGCGAAAACGTAACCCCATCAGGAATTCCAGTTCAAGAGCCGCAGAACATCACACCTGGAGAGAATCAATCTGGAGCGGTCGGTTCTCCCCAAAACGAAACCAATCAATCATCTGTTTTGACTGAAGAACCGACGGATTATATCACCAGTCCTGAAATCGTTGATGGCGTTGGCGATGAGGAGCTATGCAACAATGCTTGCATTTCAATTTCTCAATTGAATTCGGATGCTGAAGGCAATGATTGTGATAATCTGAACGGTGAGTATGTCGTAATAAATAACAGTTGTTCTCACCCGTGCAACTTGACTGGATGGACTGTTAAGGATAATTCATCACGAAATTCGTATCTTTTCCCATCGTTCTTCCTGCAAAACAATTCCTTGGCTTCTTTATACACCGGATGTGGCACAGATACAGCTACGCAGTTGTATTGGTGTAGTAGCGGTTATGCCTGCAACGCTGTCTGGAATAATGATGGTGATACCTTGTATATGATAGATTCACAAGGCAGTTCAGTTTTGAATTATTCCTACTCTTAGGTAGCCGCTGGCGTTCGTAATCCATTTAAACTCTAACTTATACTTTCTTCTACGGTTTCCATGTCCAAAATAGTAGTCATCGGCGGAGGCCCGGCAGGGATGTTCGCCGCATACGAGCTTTCCAAGAACGGGCAGGAAGTCACTCTCATAGAAGCTGGTTTTGACGTTGATGAAAGGAAAAAAGCCATAGCGCAGGAGGATTCCGCGGGCCAGAATTACATCTCTGGGATGGGCGGCTCCGGCACCTTTTCCGATGGAAAACTTAACCTCCACCCCCAAATTGGGGGCGACCTCACCGAATTCGTATCCCGCTCCACCGCGGACGAATTAATCTCATATATAGATGGCATATTCACCAAGCACGGCGTAAGCCAGAAGGCGGAAATCAGCCCAGACGCAAGGAAACTGGAAATCAGGGCAATGCGGGAGGGGCTCAAGTACATACCCATCAGGCAGAAGCACATAGGGAGCGACGTCCTCCCTTCCGTGGTCGTCTCCATTAACAAGGAAATGGAATCATTTGGCCTGGAAGTCCTCATAAAGACCTCCGCGACAGACCTCATAATAAAGAATGGAAAGGTCACCGGGGTAAAAATAAAGAAAGGAAATAAGGAATCCATCCTTCCCGCAGATTTTGTAATAGTCGCCCCAGGAAGGGCGGGCTCCCAATGGCTCCTGGACCTCGCGAAGAAAAAGGGAATCGGCTTCCGCTATGGACCATTGGATATTGGAGTAAGGGTAGAAGTCCCGGACGGGGTTATGGAGGACACCACGAAGATAAGCTGGGACCCAAAATTCCACATAAGAACGAAAAAATATGACGACTTCGTCCGCACCTTCTGCACAAATCCAAGTGGATTCGTAATCACCGAAAACTACGGAAAATTCGTATCCGTGAATGGGCACTCCATGAAGCATAAGACCTCCCACAACACCAATTTTGCATTCCTCGTGCGCATAAACCTCACGCAGCCGGTGGAGAACACCACCCAGTATGGGAGGAGCATCTGCATGCTTGCAACCACAATAGGCGGCGGAAAAGCAATCGTCCAGCGCTTAGGCGACCTGAAAGCCGGCCACCGCTCCACCTGGGAAAGGATAAACAAATCCTACGTAGAGCCCACGAACAAGGAGGTGACCCCCGGCGACATCGCGATGGCGATGCC
>JAGVON010000086.1 GCA_020052735.1 archaeon
GAGGGGAGGACAACGTTACTGCTTTTGCGGACCGTACTGTCTACTACTGCATAAGCTGCGCAAAGCACAGGAAAATTTTCGAGCGGAAGAAGGAAATCGCCGCGAGGAGGAGGACGAGGTTTTGAGATGGATGACGTGGAGTTTTGCGGAAGGAAGTACAAAGCTTTCCAACAAACTCTGGGCAACCTCCCAATGATTGTCGTCAAGGCAAAGCGCGGATATATCGCGTGCAGCTACATCAACAAGGAGACCGCGGAGAGGGTGGGCGACATCGCCGCATTCGTCTCCGGGGTCAAGTGCGTCAGCGACATCTTTTCAGCCAAGGTAAAAGGCACGACCACATGGGCGGAAGACCTTGGCATACGCGAGGGCATGAGCGTGAAGAAGGCCCTTGAGCTGATGGACAGGGAAGAGGAGTAGGCCCGGATATCATTTCTTTTTAATTTCTTCCTTCCAACTTTAGACCTGTTGTGAACCTTCTGCTTGAGGTTTTTGGGCTCATTTTTGCGCCCGGAGCGAAGCGGAGGGCAACCCAACTGCAGAGCGGAACCGAGCCGGTGGCGAGGTGAAGCGAGCAAAAAGGAGAGCAGGGGTAGCCAAGTGGCCAACGGCGCGGGCTTCAGGAGCCCGTCTCTTAGTGGGTTCGGGGGTTCAAATCCCCTCCCCTGCATCCAATTTTCCCTTACATGCTGATAGAATGGTAATTTTTCCTTGAGCGCATCCCCATCCATTTCCTTATGTCCAGATAGGCAAAGAGGAAAACGCTCGCCCCGAGCACGGTCGCCCACTGCTCCAGCCCGAGCGGCTTGACCCCGAACAGCACGTTCAGCTCCGGCACGTAAAGGATTGCGAGGTGCATGCACATGGTCAGCAACACAGTAAGGACTATCCACCTGTTCGCAAGCAGCTCCCTCCACACCGGCCTTTCCAATGACCTGCACGCGAAAACCTTCGTCTTCTCCATAACCACCAGCATAGTGAAGGCCATCGTCTGCGCAAGCACTATATCCCCTCCCCCGAGCACCCACTCAAATGCGGCCAGCGTGGCGAACGTCATTATTATCGGCGACTCCACCAGGTACAGCTCCATCCCGGTCCAGATGCTCTCGTGCCTCTGCCGCGGCATCCTCTTCATCACGTCCCCGCCTATCGGGTCCACGGCCAGCGCAACCGCGGGCAGCCCGTCCGTCACCAAATTTATCCATAGTATCTGTATCGCAACCAAAGGAAGGGGCATCCCCAGCATCACCGCCAGGAATATGACCGCCACCTCCGCGATATTTCCCGAAATCAAAAACGCAACCGTCTTCTTTATGTTCTCATAGATGCCGCGCCCTTCCTCAACCGCGGCAACAATAGTGGCAAAATTGTCATCCGCCAGCACCATGTCCGAGCTCTCCTTCGCGACCTCCGTTCCAGTGATGCCCATCGCCACGCCTATGTCCGCCTTCTTCAGCGCGGGCGCATCATTCACGCCGTCCCCGGTCATCGCGACCACGTGCCCCCTCGCGTTGAGCGCATCAATTATCCTCAGCTTGTGCGCCGGCGAGACACGTGCATAAACGGAAATCCCGTCCACCGCACCCTCAAACTCGCCCTTGCCCATCCGGTCCAGCTCTTCCCCGGTAAGGACCTTCCCATTCCCTATCCCAAGCTCCTCCGCGACCGCCCTCGCGGTGAGCGGATGGTCGCCAGTAATCATCACAACCCTTATGCCCGCCTTCCTGCAGAGCGCAACCGCATCCTTCGCCTCTGGCCGCGGGCTGTCCATCATCGCCACTATCCCCACGAACACGAGCGCCTTCTCCACATCCTCCTTCCTTGTCTTGCCGTCTATGTCCCTGTACGCCAGCGCGAGCGTCCTGTACCCCTTTGAGGTGAGCGCATCATTCTCCATCATTATCCTTTCCGCATCGCCCCTGCCCAGCGGCCTGCTGCCGCCCTTAGCCCAGACCGTTGCGCATTTTCCCAGCACGACTTCCGGCGCCCCCTTCACGTAAGCCATATGCTTAGTCCCGCCGCCCCTCACAACCGTCATCATCTTCCTGTCAGAGTCAAACGGGAACTCAAACATCACAGGGTTCCCCTCCTCCAGCCCCTCCTTCCACATCCCGCCCTTCGCAGCGAGCACAAGCAGCGCGCCTTCCGTGGGGTCGCCCACCACGCCCCAGGCCTTCTTCCTTTCCAGCCAGGCGCCGTTGCAGAGCGCCCCAATCCTCATCGCCAGCTGCAAGCCCTCATCAGTTTCCGGTTTCCGCATCGCTTCGCGATGACTGGCAGAATCCTTCCGGGATTCCGCCATCCGGTTTTCCGTTTCCCGTACCGTACCGCTCCCGCCCGCAATTCTTATCTCACCCTTCGGCTCGTACCCTGCCCCTCCAACCTCATATGCCGTCCCGCCAACGAACAACCTCCTTACAGTCATCTCATTCCTTGTGAGCGTCCCGGTCTTGTCCGTGCAGATTACGTCAGCGCACCCGAGCGTCTCCACCGATTTCAGTTTTTTCACAATCGCGTTCCGCCTGCTCATCCTCTGCACGCCCACCGCAAGCGTAATCACGACCACCGC
>JAGVON010000065.1 GCA_020052735.1 archaeon
CACGATGGCCACTATTTCCAATTTGCCGTCGTAGTTCTGCATGATCCTCGCGCCCCACTTCACGTTGGCCTCCGGGTCCATCTTCTCGGTGATTATCTCGCCCGCCTTTATGGCGTCGCCGAGGGACAGGTCCGAGCCGCCGGAGATGTGGATGAGTGCGCCCTTCGCGCCCTCAAAGTCCACGTCAAGCAGCCTGTTCTTGATGACCGCCTCCGCAGCCGCGGTGACCTTGTCCGTGCCCTTGCCTTCGCCCACTGCGATGAAGCCCACTCCGCCTCCCTGCATGATTGACCTCACATCCGCGAAGTCAATGTTAATGAGGGATGGCTGGGTTATCGTCCAGACGAGGCCCGAAATCGCCCTTGCGAGGATCTCGTCCGCAACCGCGAACGCCTCGGTCATGGGCAGGTTCGGAACCAACTGCACGAGCCTGTTGTTGTCCAGGATGATGACGGAGTCGCAGTACTGCCTGAGCTTCGCGATGCTCTCGTCGGCCTTCTTCCTCCTCGCCCTTTCCAGGGCGAACGGGTAGGTGACCATCGCAACGGTAATGGCGCCCTGCTCCTTCGCAATCTGCGCGATGATTGGCGCAGCTCCGCCGCCCGTGCCTCCGCCCATGCCTGCGCATATGAAGACCAGGTGTGCACCATCTAGCTCCTTCTCAAGGAGCGCCTTGTCCACTTCCGCGGCCTTGGCGCCCACGTCCGGGTATCCTCCCGCACCCAGGCCCTTGGTTATGCTCCTGCCGATGAGCACCTTCTTCGCCCTCTCGTGTATCTGGTTGAGGTGCTGCTTGTCCGTGTTCACCGCCACAAGCTCGGTCCCCTTCACCCCGGCCTTTATGAGCCGGTTTATGGTGTTGTTTCTCGCACCGCCAGCACCGACAGTCACGATTTTAATGCTCTCGGAGCTCATGTCCTCGGATTCCGACGCTTTTGGCGCGGATTCCCCCACCACAGATTTTATCAGGTCGTCCATATCTTCACCTTCAGGTTGCACCACCCCCAATCACCCGCCAAGTGTACAGCCAAAACGCCCAGGCATTCTCCCCAGGCGGAAGAGCCGCATCACTCTGCAGGCAACCAGAAGGTGAATACTCACCTTGTAGGAAAAATTGGCGCTCGGCATGTTTAAATAGATTTTATTTTACGACGTGAGGTTCTCCACCACATTCTTTTACTTCCGTCCACTTCTTTTTCCGGCACCGAAGATAAACATATAAATGTATTTACTGTATGCATGCACATGGTCCGCGTAATAACCATCCGCGATGACGTTTACGCGCAGCTCAGCGACCTGAAGATAAAGAACGGCATGAGCTTCAGCGAGGCCATAGACCATCTTCTCAAGGAAAACAACGTGCGCAAGAAGGGATTGCTTGATTTTGTCGGAGTCATAAGCGAGGGCGACATAGACAGGAACGCGTCCATGTTCGCCAGGAAGGGGTGGAAGCATGACGAAGATATGCCTTGACACCGACATCGTGCTGGACTTCCTGAAGGGGCACAAGGCCGCCGTGGCGAAAATCAGCCATTACGTCCCCAACGACGAGCTTTCCATCACGTCGCTCACTTTCTTCGAGCTCGTTTCCTCCATAAGCAAGCGCGGGAGGGTGATGCCGATACTGGACAACCTCGTGCTCCTCCCCTTTGACAAGGAGGCAGCCCTCCGTGCCAACAAAATCCACGGGGACCTCCAGAAGCAGAAGATGGAGATAGGCATGCGCGAACTCATGAACTCCGCAATCTGCATAGAGAACGAAGCGTGGCTCTGCACCAAGAACCGCTCCGCCTACGACGGGGTGGAAGGGCTCAGGTTCATCTAATTCTTCCTATAATATGCAAATCCCGCAAGCGCAAGCGCCCCCATGAGCACGAAGGCAGGCGCACTGCACGGGCTCTCCACTTCCCCGCACGCCCTTGCCGCGCTCCTTGTGCATTGGTCCGCCGCAGAATAGCACACCCCTACCGAGCCCTCCTGGCAGTCCGCGCGCTCATCCCCGCTTGAATACTGCGCCACGCACGACTGCAATTCGGAAGCGCACGCATCCACCTGCGGGCACTGCCCCGCCGCATATTTCCCGCTCATTATCGGGTATGATGTGCTGGTGCAGGTTATGCCCGAACTCCTGTATCCGTCGCTGCAGCTCCTGTCCATCTTCCCGCTCGCGTCAAAGTTGCAGGAGGCGCAGGATTTATCGTACGCATCCGCGGCGCAGCCGGCAAAAGAAGAGCCAACCAACAACCCAAACAACATCAGCACAAATATGATCTTCATGCGCCTATGATATGCAAGACAAATAAAAAGCTTTTCTAGCCGCCCTCTTCCCTGTACATTTCCTTAACCTCCTTCGTTGTCGTCGCATCGTACGGCCCCTTGTCGTCCCGTATGCGCACAAGCCGCGGGAAGCGCAGCGCAAATCCCTTCCCATCCTCCTCGCCGCACGTATGGATTGGGGATTTGGTTATATTGTCAAATGCAATCTCCACAACGATTTTCGGCTTCACCCAGAAGTCCGGCTCCATCTTGAAATCAAGGTCGGCAGGGGCATTTTTCGTCGTCATCTTCCCCAGCTCCTCCGCAAACTTCCCCATCTCCTCTTCGGTGAATCCGCTCCCCACCTTTGCAATCGTCTCAAACCTTTCTTTCTTCTCATTATATACGGCTACAAGAAGCCCTCCGAATCCAAATTCGGTCCGTGACCCCTTGCCCCTATAATATCCAACTATGAGCGCATCCACGGTATCCATCGTCTCCCCGTAGGATTTCTTCAATTTTATCCAAGCAAACTTCCGTTTTCCAGCAGTATAAGGCGCATTCAAATCCTTCGCGATTATGCCCTCAAGGCGCATCCCCAGCGCCTCATCAAAAAGCCTCTGCAGCTCCTCCGCCGAATCCACAATCTCCATTCCGCTCAATTTCAAATTCCCTTTCGGAAATATTTTCTCCAGCGCCTTCCTCCTTTCCGCATAAGTTTTCCCGGTATAATCCTCCCCGTTCAGATAGTGCAAATCAAACACGAACAAATGCAAAGGATACTTTCCGCTCGCCTCCTCCACGCCGTATTTCCTCCGCCTGTGCATCGTCTCCTGGAATGAATAGAATTTCTTTTCCTTCTCGTTGAATGCGAGCGCCTCCCCCTCAAATATCATCTCCTCGGGCTTGAGCTTCTCCACTTCCTTCACCACATCCGGGAAAGACGGCGTAATCCTCTCCAATCTCCGCGAAAATATCTCCACCCTCCCGCCCTTCTTATGAATAGACATTCTGAAGCCATCGTATTTATTTTCCACCGCGCACTTCCCCAATCTCTTCACTATTTCCTCCGCATTCGCCAATCTCTCGGCGAGCGCGGGCATTATGGGCCTGAACACCTCCATTTTGAAATCGCCCATCTTATGGGGATTCTCCTTGAACTTGCGCGCCACATACCCAATATCAGAGCATAGATTATACGCGTGGTCCAATTCCTCGCGCAAGCTTTTGTCCCCCATCTCCGAGAAGCTCAATGAATCCAGGATGGTGGGGCCAGCGACGCCCAATCTCAACTGCCCAAGCACAAACCTCGTAATATATTTCGCTTCCAGCGGCTTCGCATTATTGTACAATTCCACCAGCCGCTTTATCTTCTCCTCCTGGCTCCCTTTGCCCGAGGATTTCGCAATCTTCATCAGCGCCGCATACACATACGCAATCGTCAATTCCTGCTCATGCAGCGACTGCTGCCTTTTCCCGGCAAGCAATTTCTCAGCCACGCCCCCCAGGTCCCCGAGCCCCTCAAACTCCTTCTCCACCTCCCTGCGCGAATACCCGCTTCCCTCCGCAATCGCCTGCAGGACGAACTTCTCGCCTATCCCCATGTCCACCCCCATATACGGGGGCAAAAGTTCCCCTTCCACTATGTATGCAATCCTTTCCGCCTCCTCAGGCGAAGCTTCCTTGAACAGTTCCGCAAGCAGCCCGGCCATCTCCAGCCGCCCGCTTTTGCCCTCTATCACCTCGAAAACCTTGGCGAGCTTGTGGAAGAGCATGCGCATGATTAGCTGAATAGGTTAAATAGATTTTGCATGTAACCATGGTTACAATGTCCGCCCGCTCCCACAGCCCCAACTAGCCACAGGTGCCGTCGTTGTATCCATCCCTTCCCGTGGGGCAGCAGAACCCCTCGCCCTCGTCCGTCTGCCACGCGGAATAGCCCTGCCTGCATAAGAAGCATTCCCCATTCCCTGGGCAGGAATACCCCGCCGCGCAGCCGCACGTGTTGCAGTCGTCCCGCAATCTGCCGCCCGAGCAGTACTTGCCCGGCGTATTGAAGGAGCACGAGTTGTAAGGCGTCCCGTCCGTGCATTTCTGCGTCGGCTCAAACTCCTGCCATTGGTCCGGCGTAGGCAATTCGTCTATTGACCTCACGTCTATCGCAAACCCCAGCCCCTCCACCCCGTAATCCGAGGGCAGCACGAACGTGTTTATGCCTATGAGGTTCCCCGTGCTCTTGAGGAACAAGCCCCCTCCGCTGTTGCCCGGGTTTATCGCCGCATCCGTCTGCAGCGCCATGTACCTGTAATCGCTTGCCGTATAATCATATATGACATTGGATATTATCCCGTTGGAAACGCTCCCCTGTATCCCAAGCGGCGAGCCCAGCGCCATGACCGCCTGGCCCTGGTAGATGGGCGCGGTGACATTTACGGTCACCGGCACCCCATACGTCCCGAGTATGGCTATTATCGCGAGGTCCATGTCAAATGGCGCCACCAGGATGTCGCTTGCCGGGATGGTCTGCTGGTTGCGCAATGTCACGTGCACGTCGGTTATCCTGTCCGCGTCCGCCACCACGTGCCTGTTGGTAAGGACCCATGTGTATGTGCCGTCCTGGGCGATTATCACCCCCGAGCCCGTCGCGTATGTGTGCGCGACATAGACCATGCTGTCCTGCAGGTCGTCTATGAGGAACCCGGTCCTCTCCTCGTCCGTCATGCAATAGTTTTCATAGCATGCCATGCTGCCGGTGCAGCCGCACACCCCGCAGTTGAACGCCAGGCTCCGGTTCTCTGCGCAATAGTACCCGTTCCCGTTGCATCCGCCCACGACCGTCCCGTCCGCGCACGAGGGAGGGGAAACGCCCACGTCCTTGCTGTCCGTGGAGGATGAATAGCCGGAATCGCCGTCAAAGCTCGCTACGATGTGCCACGTCCCGGTCTGGTTGAGCATTATGTTCGCACGCGCGATGCCGTTTGAATTCGTGACCGCGGTCACGCTGCGGCCGTAATCAAACGTTATCGTCTTGCCCGCGACGGGCTCGTTGCTGCTGTCCAGCAGCGTGGCGCTGATTGCCATCGTGGAATTCACATCCGCATGCCCAGGCACGGAGAGCTGCAGCGAGGTGGGCGTTCCGCTCTGCAGCAGGAGCACTACGAACCCCAGCCCGCCCGCCACAAAAAGGAAGAAGATTATCGCCGCTATCGCAATCAATGCTACGACGACCTGCATGCCCGACATGCCCCCTCCTGCCGCAGGAGCCGCCTGTGGAACTGGCTGCTGCACTGGCTGTGGAGCGCCCGCTGATGGGTGCTCAAAAGACGCCCCGCAATGGGGGCAGAACTCCGCTCCCCTTGACCTTTTTCCGCACTTCGGGCAGACTGGCATGCCCTAATGGAAGAATTTAATATTTATTATCCTGCCGCCTCCCTCTCTCCGGTTTAATCATACTTATTTTTATATATTTCCATACTTAAATATGAATGGTAATCAAAATGAGTATGACACACGAAGTGTACGAGCGCGGCCAGATTGTAATCCCCAAATACATACGCGACCTCCTGGGCTGGGGGAAGGGCACGCCGGTCTCCTTCACGGTGGAGGGCGATAAAGTCATTCTGCGGAGAGCCGAGAGCATAAGCGACGAATTCAGGGAGCTTGCCGCGGAGATAAACCTGAAAGAGAAGGACATTGACATGATTGTAACGGACCACCGCGCTTACGGAAAGCGATTCTCCATGCCGAAGTGATGCCATGTTCATAGATTCCAACATTTTCCTGTACGCCGTCTCCATTGGCGGCAAAAAAGAGGAGAAATGCAGGGAATTCATAAAGAAAATCGCAAAGGGGGAACAGAATTCCACCACCTCCGTGCTTGTTCTTGATGAAGTGGCCTGGGTTTTGCTTGAGCGGAACGGGCGTGATGCCGCGCTTAAGGCATGGGGAAAAATAATGGGGATACCCAACCTGCGGATTGTTGACATAAACGCTTCAGTTGCGCGGCTCGCCCCGGAGTTCCTGAAGCAGGGCCTTGACCCCAGGGACGCAATACATGCGGCAACGATGAAGGCGCACGGGATAGAGACAATCCTGAGCTACGACAGCCATTTTGATTCTGTAAATGGGATGAGGAGGCAAACGCCCTAGGCGCATTCCAAATACTCATTTTGCAAAATAAGCGCATCATACTCCAATCTCGGGCTCTCGCACACAACCCTTCCGCTTATCCCATTTTCCGCCAGCATCTTCATCAATGGCTTGTACGGAGGCCTGTTCGCGGAAATGGGCAGGTGGTTCCTCTCCCCCTTGTCCGTATATTCTATTGAGGAGAAATGCGAATGGAAATCCTTCCCGTATCCCGGTATCCTTTTCTCCACCGTATCAAATAGTTTCCTGTAATCCTCCTCACTCTTACACGGGAAGTCCCCCCTCGCAAGCAGGTGCGCGAAATCCAGCACAGGCCAAACAAATCCCAATTCCTCATGCAGCCTAACCGCTTCATCCAGCCCCCCGAACGCGCTCTTCTTCCCGACCGTCTCCGCCCCGAGGGCGCACTTCACCTTTTCCTTATCCATCCTTTCCTTAATCATAAGAAGGACCTTCTTCGCAGCCTGGAACGCCTCCTCTTTGCCCAACTTTTGATAATACCCCGGATGAAAAACCGTAATAGTCCCCCCGCACCAGGAAGTCGCCTGCGCAGAAGAGAATATATGCCGTATCGTTCCCGCCACCTTTGATTTTTCCTGCGTGCAGCAATTCACATAATACGGCGCATGAGATGAAATCAATACGTCATTCTTCCGTGCGCTCTCCTTTATCTGCGCGGCGCTCGCCTCCTTCATCTTCACCCCGCGCACGAATTCCAGCTCAAGCGCGCCCAGCCCCATTTCGCGTGAGCACTGCACCGCCTCCAAATTTCCTCCGCCGCATTGGATTGGAATCCCGGCGCTCGCAAACCTCACAAGCTGCTTCCGCATATCCAGAACTAATCAGAATAACTATAATATGCCTTTCCCTAGAACAGGAAGTCCTCGTCATCGCCCTTCTTCTTTTTCCCGGCGCTTTTCTGCACGGGAGCGCTTTCCTCCTCAAACGCCACGTCGAATTCGTCGCTTTTCACCGGCCTTTCCGCAGCAAGGTCCCGTTTTCCCCCCTGCGCAGGAGCCGCTTCCATCTCCGGCTTTTCTTCCTGCGCCGGCTGCCCCTCTTCCCGTGCGGCCCGCTTCCCTTCCCTGCGCGCCGCAGGAGCCTCGCGCGGCGCCTCCATCTCAACAGTTTCCGCAGCGGTTTCCTTCCTGAATTCGCTTGCCCGTTCCGGCGTCTGTATCGCTTCGCGATAACTGGCAGAAACCTTGCTGGTTTCCACCACCCCAATCTTCACCGGAGTTATGTCCGCGAGCGACAGCTCCCCGGCCTTCACCCTGTCCATCACGCTTCTTTCCTTTTCAACCGGGTTCGCCATCCATATCGCCTCGGCGATAACTGGCAGAATCCTTCGGGATTCCGCCATGTTCTTACCTATTCATTCCATTCTTTCACAATTATATTCCTTTCTGGTTCTACTATACCAAGAACAACGGGCCCGTAGCGCAGCCTGGACAGCGCGGCAGCCTTCTAAGCTGTAGGTCGTGGGTTCAAATCCCACCGGGCCCGATTCCGGTTTCCCGTTGCGGGTTTCCAGTTTCCCGCAACTGGATACTGCGTCTGCAGAATCAGGTTCCATTGTACCGGTTTCGCCACTCTTTTTCCTTGAATTCGTTTTCCATAGGTTTCGGGCCTCTGGAAAAACGATTTTCGCATCGCTGCGGCGATGTCTGGCGAAGTTCTGCGGAACTTCACCATCTGCTTTTTTGTCCATGTTTTTTCACCTCATCTTTTGTTATATGACTGCGCTCCGCTAATCGCGTGGAATTGCACGCGACGCGTCAGCAAGCGACCAAAAGAAGCCAAACAGGGGTCGGTCGCTAGTTTTCGGTTCCCAGTTACCGGTTTCCCGTGGCTTATTTCAGCCTCTTTCCATTCCGATTTCAAATTTCTTCTCAGTCCTTGCTATCACCTCCCTCTATGGAATGTTTGAGCTTGCAAAGCATTGAGCGCACACGTACCAAAGAAGTCATGAAATTGAGATGTTCCCTCTGCGGGATTATTTTGAGCGAGTGGCATAAATCTAGCCAATATTCGGTTTCGTTGGCCTCTCCAATACAGGTAACCAGCTTCTGCCTCTGCGCTGCTTTGGAGTCCATCGCAGCCATCTCCGCAAGGTTCGCACAAATAGACGAAACGGATGCAAGGAGCTGCTCCTTCGCCCTCCGGCTCATCTGCTTGTCTTCCATAAACTCAAAAATATCCTTTGACAGGCGGAACGCCTCTTCATACACCTTCAAATTCTTGAAGTTCTGCATATTTCTCACCATTCGCCTATTTCACGGCTCCATTCCTCAATTGCCCATTTCGCTTCTTCCATTTTTCTTCTTTTATCCTTTTCCATTTTCATCACCTTCCTTCCCCGGCTTCTCCTTTCAAGGAAGTTTTACGGCGAGCTTCACTCCGAAGCCCGCGATTTCACGTTCTAAGGGCTGAAAGGAGTGAAGCGAGCAAAACTTCCCAGTCGTAAAAGTAGGCGGTCGCTCGTTCGGTGCGATCGTGAAATCCGAAGGATTTCGCGAGACATAGCCCGCAGGCTATGCGAGCAATTATTCGTTTAGGCGAAAGCCGGCCTCGGAGCGGAGGCGAAAATGCACATTAATGGTTTCGGCCGTCAGGCCGAACCCGGAGGGCTGGAGCATTAAGTGCTTTTCGCTGGAGCGAGGGGGAAACGATTAATGCAAGCACGCCGGAAGGCGAGGACGCGCGATCATCACCATTGTTGTGCATCGTTGAATATTATTGGCAAAATAATAATTAATGCACTATCTACCAGAACTGATTACAAAACGTATTGGCGGCCAGGCTAGGGAAGTGTTAAAACCTTTATTATCGTAATTAATAATGTCAGATGGTGATAAAAGATGGCCAAACCTATCGAGCCCACCCCGGTACTGAAGGGTGAGGACGCAGAGCGGTTTTACGAAATGCTCGACAAGGAGGAGCGCCAGCCAGACCAGAAAAGAATCGAGTTTATTAAGAAAAGCATAAGTGTTTTCGAGACGGTCTCAAGAAGGTAGGCGGGGATGCCTGACATAGCCGAGCAAGGGGGCAGCCGGATTGTTCCAGACTTTTCAAAGATAAAGGTCGAGAAGCTCAGCGAGATATTCGACCTCAGGAAGTTCGACTGTGGGGACAAGGACATCAACGATTTTCTGTGGAATGATGCGCTCAAATACCAGAGGGCGAACATAGCGACCACCCTTCTTTTCATATACGAGAACTCAATTCTTGGGTTCTGCAGCCTTGCCGCGGATTCGGTGAAGCTGGAGAAGGGCAAGGAGGACGTTAAGATAAGGGGCGGAATAGGGCACGTGCATGATGAATATCCCGCCCTAAAATTAGCAAGATTTGGAAGGGACATAAAATTCAGGAAGATGGGGATAGGCAATTTTGTCCTGAATTATGTGGTTGGCCTTGCGGTTAAGCTCAATGAAAGCGCGGCGATAAGGTTCATAACGCTGGACGCATACCCGAAAAGGGTTGATTATTACACGGAGAGGGGCTTTGTCAAGAACCTTCATGCAGATTATCAGAAGGATGGGCGGCCCGTCAGCATGCGCCTTGACCTGAAATTTGTCTATGGCGCTTCTTCTGAAAAGAAATAATTTTCATAATAAGCGGTAGCCAGATATGTTAAAAGATGGGTTTTTAAAGATTTCCATGCACTATATTATCATGAACTCCAAGACTGATGTTGCAAAAAGGGAATTGATTCGCGGTCCTGCGCTTGAAGTGCTCGTGCCGAGAAGCAGGGGCATGCCTTTTGACGAGGCGCTCAGGATAGCGGAGCAGGGAAGGAGAGTGATTGCCTCAAATGCGAGGATAAGCAAGGCACTTGTTGGAAGCGAGGAATGGAGGAGCATTTCTGATGTTTTCGCCTGCTGGACAGGCACCATGACCGCTTATGCGAAGCCTGGCGAGAAACTCGGAGCAACCATTGAATACGTTGATCCGGAAACCGAGCAGAAGTGGGTATTCCCCGTGCCCAAACAGTTTGTGGGCATGAAGGACGTAATTCTTGTTGCCGAGCACCCTGATTACACACTTGAAAAGGATGGCAAGAACCTTGTCGTGCAGGCGGGGGCGGTGGATGTCGTGGAGAATTTCCCTGTGCGCAACCAGGTTTGGTACTTGGCGGATGCGAAGCATGGCATCCCGCAGGGTGACGAAGTCAGCGGCAACGATGGAAATGCAAGGTACTTGTGGAGAATAGATTCCAGAGTGGGCCCTGCGAGGCGCGGCTACTACTTCGACAGGTTGGACGACTACGGCAGGCGGGGCGTCGGCCTGGGCGATGGGCCGTCCGGTGGGTTCGGGGTGGCGGTGGAAGCCCCTGAGGGGGGCGCCGAAAAAACTGCACCTCCGGCATCTGTTGAAAAAGCACCGGAAGGAAAGAAAGTGCTCATAGAGGTCAGCGGAGTTTCCGCCGGTGAGATGAAAACTCTTCTTGGAAGGTTCGCGCAGGACCTCGGCAGGCTCGGCGATGTGGCGAAGGACGAACTCCTCGAAGCCGGAAGGAAGCTGGCTGAAGTGCTCGGTGCGGCATCCTTAAAAGAATAACCTTCTTTTTTCTATTTCC
>JAGVON010000007.1 GCA_020052735.1 archaeon
ATCGCATTCCCTGAGGGAAACGGATGAGCTGCCCAGGGGGAAGGGCCTGTTCTGGAAAACCCTGGTAATGGTTGTGTTGGATTTTTCGGATTTGCAGCCGGCTGCCAACGCGGCGCACGCGAAAACGGCGGTGCGGAGGAAGCGCCTCCTTGAAAGCTGGGGGCATTCCGCTGGCTCGGGTTTTGGAATTGTTGCTGGTTTCATTTAATCAACTACATGTTATTAGTAGTATGTAATTACGTAAGTAATAATTATAAATCCACTAATTTCAACACATCTCATGAGACCATTCGTAACGGACGCGGTAATTGTGCGGAACGGCGGAATTGTATTGATACTGCGGAAGAATGAGCCGTTCAAAGGGAAGTGGGCGCTTCCCGGTGGGTTCGCCGAGGCGGATGAGACGGCGGAGCAGTGCTGCGCGAGGGAGGCGCTTGAGGAGACGGGGCTGAGCGTGCGCGTGAAGAGGCTCATAGGGGTTTTCTCAGGCCCGGAAAGGGACCCGCGGGGGACCGTGGCTGCCGCCTATTTGTGCGAAGCCGTGGGCGGGGAACTGAAAGGCGGGGATGATGCAAAGGCAGCGGAATGGTTTCCCCGGGATAAGCTGCCGGAACTTGGATTTGACCACAGCAGGATTATAGAAAAGGCGAAAAGGCTGCTTTAGGCGCAACTATTAAAAGGGCTTTGAACCATAAATGGTTCATATGAACCAAAAACGGTTCAAGTGATGAAGATGGACGCGATAGGGATACTCTCTTACAGCGGCGCGGCGCAGGCGTTCCGGGTGCTGCTCACATACCCAAGGAGGCAGTTCAGCATAAGGGAGCTGGCGAAGGAGGCGAAGGCGCCCTTCTCCTCGGTGCTGAGGGCGGTGCGGCTCATGGAAAGGGCGGGGCTGCTGGAGATGGGAAAGGTGGGGAGGAGCAAGACCGTGCGGCTGCATGAGTCGGAATACACAAAAATTGCCGCGGGAATTGTGGGGGCCGGGGTTTCCCCGCAGAAATTCGCTGTGGAAAAGCTGAGGAAAATGCTGAAACGGGATGCGAGAGTAAAGGAGGCGTGGCTCTTCGGGAGCGTGGCGAGGGGGGAGGAGAAGCCGGAAAGCGACATAGACGTGGCGCTGATTGCGGACAGGGGATACGGCCTGACATCGCTTATGTTCAGGTTCGCCGAAGAATACAATGCAAAGGTTATCCCCCTGGTGTTCGGGACAAAAAAGGAGATTGACGAATTTCTGGAGGGAAAAGAGAAAATACGGCTGAAATGACTGGCGGAGAGGCCGGGCAAATTTTATAAAACTGGGAAAGCATCGCCAAATGATGGACAGTCCTGAACGGGCGATGAGGAAGGCGGAGGGGTGGCTGGCATCGGCACGCGACAAGAGCGGCGCTGATTACGGAAAAAAGGAATTCAGCTATGCGGAAGCTGAAGAGTATGTAGAAAAAGCGGAAGAATTCGTCGGGATGGCACGCGCCAGAATCTGACTATTTCTTGTCCTTCCCTTCCTCCTCTATGATCACAACGTCGCCCATGGAAACAAGGTGGTCGTGCTTCTCCCCGAAGGTGACGCCCTGCTTGTTCGCGGACTTGGCGGTGCGCGCCTTTCCGTAAAGCTCCTTGAGCGTTTCCCTTATCTTCTTGAGCTCCTCCTCTATTTCCTTAATGCGGTTCTCCGCATCTATGATGTCCTGCTGCACGAGCTTCTTCTTCCTGCGTGCGCGCTCCACCTGCCTCATCCCCTTTAGCTCCTCCTCCGCCTTGCGCACGTCTTTTATCATCTGGCGCTCCAGCTGCGGGGTATAGGCCTGCGTGGATATGCGGAACTCCATCTGGCGGAGCTTCTTCCGGACGGGGCCGACCATAACGTGCTCCGTCTCCTTCAGGTACGGGTCAAGCGCCTTCTCCTCGTATTTCTTGTAGCGTATCCTGCCGTAGTTCTTCTTGATCTCCTCTATGAGGCCGGATTTCTTGTCCTCAAGCGTCTTTATCTGTGCTTCGAGTTCGTCAAGTTCCATCGTACCACTGCACCAAAGAAGTATAAGTGGAAAATATTTAAGGAGAAGGATTTATAAAAGGCGACGGATGGGGGCAAAAGGGAAGAGCACAGCGGACTTCTGCGTCGTTCTCGCGGGCCCGGAATACTGCATGAACGTGGGCATGGCAGCGCGGGTGATGAAGAATTTCTGTTTTTCAGACTTGAGGCTGGTGACGCCGAAATGCGCCCTGGGCCCCGACGCGGTGAAGTATTCCAAGCATGCGGTGGGGCTTCTGAAAAAGGCGAAGAGGTACGGGACGCTGCGGGAGGCGGTGAAAGATTGCGGCCTCGTTGTGGGGACCACGGGAATCCTGAAGAGGAACAAGGGGACTATACGGTCGGCGGTGCCCCTGGAAAAGTTCTGCGCCGGGCTGGGGGAGCGCGCGGGGCAGAGGATTGCGCTGGTCTTCGGCAGGGAAGGGATAGGGCTTACTGAGGAAGAGATAAGCGGGTGCGACCTGCTGGTGCACATTGAGGCGGATTCCAGGTACCCGGTGCTGAACCTGAGCCATGCGGTTGCGGTGGTTTTGCATTCGGTGAGGGCAGGGCTTGGGAGGGGCATGAAAACCGGTGAAGAGCGCATTTCCCCTTCGGAGAGGCGCGCGCTCACGCATATGTTTAATAAGATGGCGGCGAGATATAGGCTTCGTAACCCCGGAAGGTGCAGGGTTGCGTTCGCGAGGGTTCTCGCGAGGGCAAATCCGACGAAGGACGAGGGGCACGCGCTGCTCAACGTGTTCCGTTTGGCCCTGGAGGAACTGGGTGGTAAGGATGACGCGCAAACCGACTCTCAATGAGCTTGTGTCGCTCACTTTTGACGCGAGCCCGCAGGTCAGGAAGCAGGCCGCTGCAGAGCTTGCAAGGTATGAGGACCCTGCGGCGAACTTCGCGCTATTGGAGCTTACCTATGACAAGGATGCGAGCGTAAGCACGCTCGCGAGGACGCTGCTGGACGGCAAGAAGGTGGCGCAGCCCGAGCTGATGTCCTTCGCCGAGGTTTTCAAGCAGGGCGGGGACGAGAAGCCGGAGGAGAAGAGGAGCGTGGAGGAGGAGAGGAGGGCGGAAACGGCGCGCGAGAAGATGATGAGGCCCCTGCAGCAGCTGATGGAGAGGAAGCTGGGCAAGGAGAAGGCGGCCGCGATGAAGGGCAGGATGCTCCCCACCCTGGAAAAGATATACATGAAGGCGTTCGGCAAGAACGGCCAGGTTAACGAGCAGAAGGGGAGGGCCGTGCAGGAGATGCTTACGGATTATCTGGATGTCATTTCAGGGGCAGAGACGCACGTGATAAGCGACGCGGGCGAGGCGAAGGGGCAGAAGCCGGAGATTCCGGAGAAGGGCGGGAAGGAAAACAACGGGAAGGAGGGCAAGGAGCCGGAAGCGGAAGGGCCCCCGGAAGATTCAACGGATGGGAAGCTCGGGCTCCAGAGCGTCGGGACGAAGGAGCTGGACATGGGCAGGGCGGGAAGGGAGATGGAGGAGATTTCCAGCGAGCTGGAGACGCCCGAGGCCGTGGAGGCGCAGGAGGTGCGCGAGGAAAAAGAGGAGAAGGGGAGCCTGTTCCGGCTGGCGTATGATACCATGCTCGCCTCCGAAGGGGACGAGGACGTCATGAAGAAGGCGATGCAGAACATGGTCAGGAACGCCGAGGAGGAGATAAAGCTGGCGTTCAAGGTCGCGAAGGGCAGGCACCAGCAGATGAACATCACCCATCTTACTGAATTGAAGAGCGAAATGAGGAATGTCACCACCGTTCCTTTGCTTGTGAAATCAGTGGAGCAGAAGGAGTACCAGAAGAGCAAGAAGGTGAAGGACAACTTCACCAGATTGGTGGTGGCGGACGACGAGGGGAGCGAAGGAGTGATCTATTTGTTTGACAACCGCGGGGCGCTGGTGAGGGAAGGGATGCGCATAAAGATTGAGAAGGGGTATGCGAAGACCTTTGCGTTCTCCGGGGAGACGGCGCTTTCCATGACGAAGAAGGGGAGCGCGTATATTATCCTCTAGATTAGTCTTGCATAATCGTCTGGAATGCGCTCATACCTTTCTCTGCGCTTCTATTAGATAGATAATCTCAAAGAAGAAGGGGCGCTCCTCCAGGATTCTTGTTGCGAATCCCTCTGCCTGCAATGATGCGAGCGTCTTCTCCTGGGAGTTGAGGGAGCTCTGGACGAGGAGGAGGATTCCTTTCGGGGCGAGGAACCTGTCAAATTCTGCGAGGAATTTATCTAATGTTTTCCTTCCATCCTCCCCGCCGTCAAATGCGTAATTCAGGTTGCCGGGGATTCTTTCATCTCCTGATGTGGGGAGGTAGGGCGGGTTGAATAGTATATAATCAAATTTACCTTCCACTTTTTGGAAAAGGTCGGATTGGAGAAAATGGATGTTGGATACGGAATTGGATTCCGCGTTCTTCCTTGCGCATTCTATTGCCGCGGGGTTTATGTCGGTGGCGAGCACCTCGTTGGAAGGGTTGGTTTTTGCGTTGAGGATGGAGGCGAGGCCGGAGCCTGTTCCGATTTCAAGGATTTTTCCCTTCAGTCCGCGGGAATGGAAGGCGAGCATCTCCGAGTCCTCTGCGGGCTCGTATACTTCTTTTTGGACTGAGAGGGTGAGGCCGAAAAGCTCCAAAAAATCAGCCCGCACCGCCTTCGTTGACTGCGACGTGCTTCTTGTGGAAGTCCTCCAGCTCCATCAGGAAAAGCTCGCATTTCTCGTTTATATGGGATCGGAGCGCCTTCAGGTGGGGCTCTTCAAAGCTGAGTTCCTCGGCCGCACCCAGGCCCGCGATTATGAATGGTTTGCCGTCCTTGCTGACTTGGATTTTCCTCTCGGCAGGGTCATAGGTGAATGTGTAGGGGTGCAGCTGATCGTCCCTCCTGAAGCCGGATATGCGGAATATCTTCTCGCTGGCGGCCAGGCCGGGCGGGAGGTAGCTGTTCTGCTCCATAACCGAGTAGTCCCTGAACATGGCGCGAAGAAGCCCCAGGTAATCGGTCCCGTCGTCAGGAAGGCCTATCTCGATCCAGCCGAGTAGGAGGACGTACTTCGGGTCTGCGCCGTAAACGTTTATCTGCCGGTCGGGTGCGGTGACTCCCTGCAGGCCCCGCCTGAGCAGAATTTCCCTGGGCGGGCAGGCCACGACGCTCCTGTCCGCGAAGCCTGCAATCGCATCGGGCGGAGCCTCGAAACCGAGCTCGGTACGGATGTAATCCACCAGCCTGTCCGTGTCCTCCTTTGCAAGCATCCGCGAGAGCACTGCGAGGGTGTTGTTTACTATCATAAGCACGTTCCTCTGCCGCTTCTCAGGAGGCACTTCCTTCAGGGTGTGGAGATTGTCCAGGTTGTCCGCCGCCTTTATGACCCAAGCGCTGGGGTCCCCGGAATCGTAGTAGAGCCTGCGGTAGTAGCTGTAACCGCGGCGCTCATACATGGAATGAATGTACTTGTCCTTGAGCTGGTAATACGCCGAGTTGTCTGCGTAGACCCAGCTCTCCCCGTTCCATTTCGGCTTGGTGAGCCAGAACACCATGTCGGCGACGCGGCCACCGAACTGGGCGCGGATTATTTCCAGCGGAACCCCGAAGTCCTCCGGGACGTCGTGCAGCATGGCCGCTATGGTCTGCTGTAGGTCTCCTGGCCTCCCCCTGCCGATGATGGCTATGCGGTAGGCGACGCGCATTGCGTGCTGGAGGTAGTCTGAGCCGTCGTCACGAGTCAGGTTCTTTCCGGTTTCCGGGTCTATAAAGTCGCGATGGGATGAAACGAGGAGTTCATAGGCATCGTAAAGCTTTTGCAGCTGCGCGGGGGAGCAGTTTCCGTATTTTCTTGTTTCCGCGGCAATCATGTCTATGGTTATTATGCCTTCGGGATGGAGGAAGGCTGCCGGGACGCACTTGACCGATGAGAGCCTGTCTGCGTCATCCTTTGCGCAGCTGTGCAGCACGACCTCTGAGAGGCGCTTGCACCTCCCCGCATCGGGAAGAGTTAGCTGCAAGCCGCCAGGCGGCGTGGACATCCGCTGCGGCTGGTTAGGAGTGGACATAACTAGGATTAATAGTCGCTAAAGGAGTATATAAATGGCTAGGTTTTGGGAAAAAGGAAACTTTTGCGAACGTTATTTGCACCCCGCATCTAGCGGATGACGAGCTGCTTCCCCTTCTTCTTTTGCCCGGATTTTATCTTCATCCTTATCTCCAGGATGCCGTCCTCATATTTCGCCTTTGCGGAGGAGGGGTCCACCTCCTCGGGGAGCGTGAGCTCGCGGGAGAATGCAGAAAGAAGGCGTTCCTTATGGTAGAAGCCCTTCCCTTTTTCCTCTTTTCCTGCCTTGCTGCCGCCGGAGATGCGGACTCTGCCCTCGTGCAAATCCACTTTTATGTCCTCCTTGTGCAGGCCGGGCATCTCTACTACTAAGATTAAGTCATTCTTTTCCTTGCGCAGGTCCGCAAGGGGGATTCTCGCCTCGGCGGTGTAGAAGTCAAACTCCCTGCCGAAAATGTCCGGGAATTCCCAGTACATCTTCTTGCGGAGCTTCTTCAGCTTTTCGTACGGGTCTGGTATGAACATCTATTCCTCCACCTTCTCCCCTATTCCGAAGGTGCGCTTGAGCGAAACTATCCTCACCTTTATTGCCTCTCCCTTCTGCGTGTTCGGCACGAAAATGACGAAACCATCCTTCTTTGCCATGCCGTCCCCTTTGCCGCCCACGGACGCTATTGTGACTTCCAGGATGTCGCCTTCCTTCACCGGCTTGGGGAGTTCGTAACTTTTCTTCTCCTCGTCCACTTGCTCACCACTAGGGGGATGGCAGGAGAAAAGTTAAATAGGTATTGGGACGACTGTATGCTGAGGGATTGGCATGGCAGACAAAAGGAGGAGAAGGCCCTTCGGGTTCTTCGGCCTTGACGAGGACGAGATGGGGTTCGGCGGCGAGTTTGAGCGGATGCGCGAGGAGATGGAGGGGATGATGGCGCGGATGATGAGGGGCATGCCGCAGGACGAGGTGAGGCGGCTTTCCCAGATGCGCGGGCCGCAGGTTTATGGGTTCTCTATACGGGTAGGGCAGGACGGGAAGCCGGTGGTCACGGAGTTCGGGGACATAAAGAGGAAGGAGCAGGAAGTGAGGGTTCTGGAAGAGGGCACGAAAGAGGGTGAGGGAAAGGAGAATGCGCCTGAAACCGTGGGTAGGAGACCGGAGGCAGGCAGGGAGCATGAACATGAGGGCGAGGGGAGGGAGCCCCTGGTTGACGTTTTCAAGGATAAAAAAGGCATAAATGTGATAGCGGAGATGCCGGGAGTGGGCGAGAAGGACGTCCAGCTCAGCGTCAGCGGGAAGGAACTGGAAATCAAGGCTGAGGGGGCGCGCAAGTATTATAGGAAGGTGGAGCTGCCCGAGGATGTTTCAGGGAAGAAGATGGAGAAGAAATATAGGAATGGGGTGCTGGAACTGGTGTTCTCCTAGCGGGTTTCGGAATAGAGCCATTTCTTGTAATCCTTGCTCACCTTGGAAGCGGCGAGGGCGACTATCTCAGGGCATTTGTGCGGGTGGTTCTTTTTTATGAATGCCTCCAGCTTGGGGTAGGAGGATTTCCGGGCTTTTATCATAAGGAGGAGCTCGCTTTCCTTGCGGACTTTCCCCTTCCACCTGTACATGGAGCGCTCCATGCGGAGGATGGAGCAGCAGGCTGCCAGTTTTGCGTCAAGGATTTTGGATGCGAGGGATTCGGCGCTCATGTATGAGGGCAGGGTTGTCAGGACGAGCATCATTGCAATCCCAATTGTTTTTTTGCGGCGGGGCTCATCCGCTCCGGAGTCCAGCGCGGCTCCCATACGAATTGGACCTGCACGTCTGAGACGCCTTTGAGCGCCCGGACCTTGGATTGGACGTCATTCACTATGTAGCCCAAAAGTGGGCAGGCCGGGGTGGTGAAGGTCATCTTTATGTTTACCTGTGCCTTGTCCACTTTGACTTCGTAAATAAGGCCCAAATCCACTATGCTTATGCCTATCTCGGGGTCAAGGACCTCCTTGAGCTTGCCCATGACCTGCTTCTGCGTAGGCATTAACCCTTCACCGTGGATTCACCGTGGAGAAGGGCTTGAGGATTTTCTTCGCCTTCATGAGGGCCGCCTCTATGCTCTTCTCATCCTTGGAGCCGGCGCAGATGACCTTTCCGTTCTTGAAGAGAAGGAGGGAGGCCTTGGGCTCGCGGAACTTGAGTATGGCGCCCGGGAATTGTTCGGGCTCGTATTCCACATTCTCCACCTCGGAGGCAATAGTATACAAGTCCAGGCCCATGCCCAGGTTCGCGGAGGCGACGATGTTCGTTATCTCAAACTCGGGCCTCTTGGTCTTCTTTATTATCTTCTTGGCGTAGGGCGTGAGGAGCTTCACCGTCTTTGCGATTGTTTCCGCAATCTTGGACTCGCTCTTGCACCCGACGCAGACTATCTTCCCGTTCTTGAACAGGAGAATGGTGGCCTTCGGGTCGTCAAACTTCAGGATGGCGCCCGGGAACTGCTCCGGCTCGTATTCCACCTGAGGAATCTTGGTGGCGATGAGGAATAAGTCAAGCTCAAGCCCGAGGTTGGAAGAAGCCACAATGTTGGTAATTGTATAATCAATCCCCTTAAGCTTCGGAGACAAAGAAATCACCTATTTAAATACTCTACCGCAACATTTATAAACGGGTGCAGAAATAAATTAGCACGGATTCTGCATACCCTACAGCGGCAGGGTTAAAAATCCAAAATTGGAAATAATGGAAACAAGGTGGGAAAAGTGAAGAACTCAAAAGGAATTATGGTCAGGAGAACCAAGAGGTTCAAGAAGACGAGGAAGCTCACGGTCGGGGACCGCGTGAAGACCTTCAAGAAGGG
The DNA here is from genome assembly GCA_020052735.1 of archaeon. Classification (GTDB taxonomy): domain Archaea; phylum Micrarchaeota; class Micrarchaeia; order Anstonellales; family Bilamarchaeaceae; genus CAIXOA01. The sequence continues at coordinate 8,917 of JAGVON010000007.1, forward strand.
GGACAGGGTAGTCATATCCCTGCAGCCCTGCTTCTCTGGCTTCCCGGCGCCCCGCTACGACGGAAGGCACGGGACAATCGTGGAGCCGAGGGGAAAGGCGTACGTGGTTGAGATACGGGACATGAACGCCAAGAAGAGGCTCATAGCCTCCCCGGTGCACCTGAAGGCGATGCAATGAAGATAACCAATTCAAGGCCCGCTCCGATGGCGGACGTGCTGGAAGTGCTGCAGGGGCGGAAGGATGCCGGGGAAGAGCTCGGGTACGAGCAGGCGAACGCGCTGGAGCACGCCACCCTCTTCGTGAAGGCGGACAGGAAGAAGTCCGAGGCAATGCTGAAGAAGGTGAAGGCGGCGAGCCCGAAGATAGACGAGGAGACCGCAGTGAAAATAGTTGACATCATGCCAAGCAGCGAGGCGACGCTCAAGGCGGTGCTTCTGAAGAACAAGATAGAGATAAGCGACGAGGAAATCAAGGACGTGCTTAGGGCACTAGGGTAATGGTTATGGAAGATTACGCGTGGGTTGTTGAATACCTCTCCAGGGGGAGGGCGGTCGGGCTCAGGCAGGAGCCGATTGTCCAGCTTGTGGGGGACCAGTTCTTCACCCTCCTGGAAGCGACGGCAAAGCCGGACGCGAGCATCACCGTGGGCGCCAAGATATTCGTGGGGAAGGGCGACCGCACGGAAGTGGACAGGATAAAGGGCAGGATAGAATACACTGAATTGACCACCGGGGCGAAGGACATAGTGCCAAATGTGGTCAGGAAGATTGTGGAGTCGCGTGAGGCGCTTTTCGTAAATTTCATAAACAAGGCGGGGCCCATTTCCATGAGGGTGCACCAGCTGGACCTGATTCCAGGAATAGGAAAAAAGAATATGGAGCTCATACTCAAGGAGAGGGAGAAGAAGCCGTTTGAGAACTTCGCGGACCTGAAGGCGAGGGTTGGGACGCTGGGCGACCCTGCGGCAATTTTCGTGCACAGGATAATCTCGGAGATGGAGGGGAAGGAGAGGTACTACCTGTTCGTTAAGCCCCAGCTGAAGCGGACGTATTAGTCCTGATTTTTAATTCTTCAGTAAATATTATACTTATAGCCGGGGGGTTATGATTACCCTAAAGAGAAGGGGGGCGTCCCCCCTTCCTCTTGGGCCCGTGGTCCAATGGTCAAGACGCCAGCCTTACACGCTGGAGAACCCGGTCCGATTCCGGGCGGGCTCAT
>JAGVON010000025.1 GCA_020052735.1 archaeon
GCGTCCGGGATTGCGAACAGGGATATGCTTGCCTCCTTCTCCGGCTTCATGAAGAAGCCCTGGTAGATGTATTCGGAGGCGAACGGGCAGATGGGCGAGAGCATCTTCAGGATTCCGAAGACGGACTCGTAGAGCGCATAAAGGGCGCCGTCCCCTTCGCCTTTCGCAATGCGCTCCTTCGCCACCTTCATGTAGAATTTGCTCAGGTCCTCCACGAGGAAGAGCTTCACCGCCTTTACCGCGCGGCTCATCTCGTAACCCTCAAATGCCGCGTTGTATTCCTTCAGGGTGGAATTGAGGCGGGAGAGCAGCCATTGGTCCTCCAATGCGAGCTCGGGCGCAGCCGCCTTCTTCCCGGGGTGGAAGCGGGTGAGATAGACGTACAGATTCATGAGGATGTCCAAGGTGCCGTGCGCCTCCTTTATCTCGTTCCAGCTGAACTTCTGCTCCTCCCATAGGGTGTTGGACAATCCCCAGAGGCGGAAGGCGTCCGCGCCCCCCTTCTCCAATATCTCTTCAAGCGGGATGAAGTTGCCCACGGACTTGCTCATCTTGTCCCCGTGCTCGTCCACGAAGAAGCCGTGCATCACCACCCTCTTGTAGGGGGAGCGCCCGTCCTTGACCATCCCGGAGCCGAGGAGGGAGTAGAACCATCCCCTTATCTGGTCCTGGCCCTCAAGGATTGCGTCCGCCTGACCGTAGGTCTTGCGCTCCTCGGGGGTGAGCGACGCCCAGACTGCGTTCCCAGAGTCAAACCATACATCCAGCACGTCCTTCACGCGGGACATCTCCCCGCCGCACTCGCATTTGAATTTGTATGAATCTATGTAAGGGCGGTGGAGCTCCTTTATGCCCTTGAGCTCTGAGGCGTCCCCGAGCACCTTTATTTTCGCACAGGAGCCGCATTTCCAGATGGGGAGCGGTATGCCCCAGTATCTCTGGCGCGAGATGCACCAGTCCGGCGCATTGGTTACGAATTCCCGGAACCGGGTCTGGGCGAAATCCGGGTGCCAGCTGGTGTTGTCTATCTCCGCGAGCATCGCGTCCTTCATCTTGGAAATCTCTATGAACCACTGGTTTGTCGTGAGGAAGATGAGCGGGGTTTTGCACCTCCAGCAGTGGGGGTAGCGGTGCTTTATCCTGGATTCGTGGAGAAGGGCGCCCCTCTCCTTCAGGATTTCTATTATTTCGGGGTTCGCGGCGCGGACGTTCTTGCCGGCTAATTTGCCGGCCGCTTCGGTATAATTGCCCGCCTCATTCACGGGCGAGAAGGCCTCTATGCCGAAGCGCTTCCCGATTATGAAGTCCTCGGGCCCGTGGCCGGGTGCGCAATGGACGAGCCCGGAGCCGTCCTCCAGGGTTACGTATTCGTCGCTGAGAACGACCTTCCTGTCGTATTCCTTGCCGATGAGGTCCTCAAACGGATGTTCATATTGCACGCCGGATAATTTCTTCCCTATGTGTTCCTCCAGTATGGTGCCGCTCAAGCCCAAAAGGCCGAGCACCTGGTCCATCCTGTCCTTTGCGAGCACCCAGGTCTCGTCCCCGACCTTCACCCGTACGTATGGGAGGTTGGGATGGACCATCACCGCCATGTTGGACACTAAAGTCCATGGGGTGGTCGTCCAGATTACGAGGAATTCGTTGTCTTTTCCCTTGACGCGGAATTTTACATAGATGCTGGGGTCTGTCTCTTCGCCGTACTCCAGCTCGTAGTTCGCCATCGTGGTCTCGCACCTGTAGCAGAGCGGGAGGACGTAGATTCCCTCCTTCAAAAGCCCTTTTTCGTGCGCCTTGGCGATGGTGCCCCATGAGGACTCTATGTATGGGTCCTTGTATGTGAGGTAAGGGTTCTCCCAGTCCATCCATACCCCTAGGGACTTGAACTGCCCCTCCATCACCCCTACATATTTCGTTGCGAACTGCTTGCAGCTGTTTATGAACTTCTCAATCCCTATTTCCTCTATCTCCTGCTTGTTCTTGATGCCCATTTCTTTTTCCACTTTCACCTCTATTGGCAATCCGTGGGTGTCGTAGCCGGGCTGTAAGCGGACGTTCCTCCCCTTGCCCCTCCAGTACCTGCACACCGCGTCCTTGGCGCACTTGTTCCAGCCGGTGCCGGGGTGGATTTGCCCCGTGGCGTAAGGGGGGCCGTCGCAGAAGTAGTAGCGCTCCCCGGAGGAACGGCTCTCCTTCACCCTTGGGTAGGTGCCTTCCTTCTCCCAGAGCTTCAAAGTCTCGGATTCAACTTTCTTGTGATCGTACATGCAAAGCACTTCCTATTCCTTCTTCTTCACGAAAAGTGAGGCCCTGAGCGGGCCCAGCAGCGAGAGCAGAAGTATTACGGAGACTGGTATGGCCACCGTGGGCAGGATGAATACGCCCAGCTCGGACTTGAGCGAGGCCGCGAACAGCGCGAGCAGGAGCAGCAATACCGCGTGGAGCGGCTTAAGCCCCACGTCCTCCCCCTTTAGCGAGATCAGGTAGCCGAGCAGCGCTGCGGAAAGGAGCGCGAGGAAGCTGAAGAGCGGCTGCGCCCTGAGCCCGAACAGGTTCATGAACACCATGAGGGCCGCGAACAGGATGCAGAGGAAGAATGCGAATATCGCCTCGCGCTGCTTGGTCTCCATGTGATTCCTCAGAACACCTTCTCCCCTACGTATACCTTTATGCCGTCGGGGGTTATCTTGTACGGGACCTTGTCCCTCACGTGGTCGGTGCCCCTCATCTTGTATACCTCAACGGCCTTTATGCGGGTTTCCGCCTTGCCGAGGTTGTACAGGTTGATGATGCCGTCCATCACGAAATGCTCAATCTCAAAACCGGTTGCGGCCAGGTCCTGGGCCGGCGCCTCCACGGTCATGAGGGCGGTGCAGTCCAGGTTCCTGAGCAGCGAGAAGAACTCAAAGATTGTCTGCCTGTAATCGGCGATGTCCTTGAACGACATCCGTATCATGGTCGCGGAGTCAATGACCGCGCGCTTAACGTCGTTCTTGGTTATGCTCTCCTCCAGGAGCTCGGCCACTGTCTCCAGGTCCAGCTTGTCCGGCTTCACTATGTTGAGGCTCCCTTTCTTCACCATCTTGTCAAGGTCCTTGAAGCCCGTGAAGGCGTTGGACATGTTGGCAAGGAAGTCATCCGGAGTCTCCTCAAGGGATATGTAAATGCCGTTCTCGCCCATCTGGACGCCCCTGTAAAGGTACTCAAAGCAGAAGGAGGACTTGCCCGCGCCGGGGCCCCCATATACTGCGACGTGCCTGTGGATCGGTATGCCCCCGTTTAGTATTTCATCCATGCCAGATATTCCGGTCTTCACCCTGTCCATGTGACCACTTCTACCGTATTCGGCTGGAAACGTTTAAATTACTGTGTCCTCAAATCCACTACGGGGTTATCTGATGGCTAATGGACTTCTTCCCTGGACCGAGAAATACCGCCCGAAAAGGCTTGCGGACGTGGCGGGCCAGGAGAACAACATGAGGACGCTGGAGGCGTTCGCGCAGAAGAAGGACATGCCTAATCTTCTATTTGCCGGGCCCCCGGGCGTTGGAAAAACCACGGCGACGCTGGCGCTCGCGCACGAATTGTACGGGGACGAATTGGAAGGGAAGATTTTGGAATTGAATGCCTCGGACGAGCGGGGGATAGACATAGTGCGCGGGAAGATAAAGGATTTTGCGAGGAGCGTTTCCCTGCGCGACATTCCCTTCAAGATAGTGTTCCTGGACGAGGCGGACGCCCTTACGCCCGAGGCGCAGCACGCGCTGCGCAGGACGATGGA
>JAGVON010000012.1 GCA_020052735.1 archaeon
GGGCTGGGGACGCTTATTTTCTGGAAGCTGGTCGCGGGCGAGCCAATGGTGTTCGCGCTCACCATGATGATAACAGTCATTGTGGTCGCGTGCCCGCACGCGCTGGGCCTGGCGATTCCCACGGTGACGACCATCTCCACGACGCTGGCGGCGCGCAACGGCATATTAGTTAAGAATGCGCTCGCGCTGGAAACGGCTAAGAAATTGGATGCGGTCATTTTTGACAAGACCGGGACGCTCACAAAAGGGGAGTTCGGGGTGAGCGACGTGGTTCCGCTTGAAGGGATGGACGCGGACGGGCTTCTCGCGGTTGCGGCTGCGATTGAGCAGAACTCCGAGCACATAATCGCGAGGGGCATATCAGCGAAGGCCAGGGAGAAGGGGCTGGAGCTGCCGAAGGTTGCTAAATTCACTGCGGTGGCGGGCAAGGGCGTAAGGGCAATTGTTGGAAAGAAGCAATATTACGTGGGGAACAGGGCGATGATGGAGAGCTTCGGGGTAGATTGCAAGAACGAAAAGGCGAATGGGCTGGCGGCGCAGGGCAAGACCGTGGTGTATGTCGCCTCCGGCAAAAAGCTGGAGGGGCTGGTTGCGTTATCAGATACGATACGGGAGGAATCCTACGAGGCGGTGAATGCCCTGAAGGGGATGGGCATAAAGGTCGCCATGCTGACGGGTGACAATGAAGCCACGGCTAAATATGTTGCAACGGAACTGGGGCTGGACGAGTATTTCGCCGAGGTTCTGCCCGGGCAGAAGTCCGAAGCCGTGAAGGGGATGCAGAAGCGCGGGATGAAGGTTGCGATGGTCGGGGACGGGGTCAATGATGCGCCCGCGCTGGTCCAGTCGGATGTGGGCATCGCGATAGGCGCGGGGACGGATGTGGCCGTGGAATCGGCGCAGATTGTGCTCGTGAAGAACGACCCGCGCGACATACCAAAGCTGGTGAAGCTTAGCAGGATAACGATGAGGAAGATGCGGGAGAACCTTGTATGGGCGACGGGATACAATGTGGTTGCTATACCTGTGGCCGCGGGGGTGCTCGCGCCGTGGGGGATTTTCCTGATGCCCGAGTTCGCGGCGCTGATAATGGCGGCGTCAAGCATACTTGTTGTGACGAATGCACTCCTGATGAGGAATGAACGGCTGTAGCAGCGACGGAAAAGGCATATAAATCCGCGGCGCATTTATCCATGCATGGAAAGGAAATCCGGGATATTGCTGCCGCTGGTGATACTGGCTAACCTTATTGGCGCATACTTCGGGTTCTTCATATATTACGTGAACCAGCTGTCCATAACGACGCTGCTCCTTTGGGTCTTCGTGCCGGACTGCCCGATGGCGGTCCTGCTGATGGCGGCTGCGCTGGCGCTCGTGTGGGCGGGGAAGGGTGGGAACCTCTTCCCGTTCCTTGCGGCGGCTTATGCGCTGAAATACGGGATATGGACGGTCGCGGTGCTGCTCTATTTCAATGGATACTTCTTTGCGCCGGCGGTTGCTGGGCTTTACCTTGTGATGCTGGTGACGCATTCGGCAATGGCGGTGGAATCGCTCGCATTTGTCGGGAAAATAAGGGTGGGGCGCTGGCACCTGGTGGCGGTGCTTGCATGGTTCCTCGTGAATGATTTGATGGATTACTGGGGGGGGATGAGCCCGAACAACGTTCCGCCGAGCGGGCTGCTTTTCCCCTTCACGCTCCTTCTCACATTCGTGGCTGTGCCCCTATTGTATGCTGCTTACACGAGGGGATGGGGCAGGGTTGTATCAAGGACAATTTGGGGAAAATAAGGGCATGGATGCGGCGCGCACACGCGGGCGGATTTTCAGGAGGGCAGGGGCGCGGGTGCGGCGGAATCCCCGTTCAGCTTCTTGAGGGATTTCCAGTAGAAGTAGCCGACTATTGCAAAAGTTATTATGGGTGAAAACCATGCGGGGATTTCAAACCCGAAGCCGTCCAGCACCATGATGGAGCCGAGGAAGAAGATGGAGTACATGGCGCCGTTCTTGAGGTAGGCGTATTTGCGCACCTCCTTTATCCCCCTTATGGTGAGCTCGCGCACAACAATGGCGCCGAGGCCGTTGCCTATGAGGATGAGGGGCACGGCGAGCGTGAAGGCGAAGGCGCCCAGGACGCCGTCTATTGAGAAGGTGAGGTCTATCACCTCAAGGTACATGAGCTTGCTCATGTCGGAAAGGTTGCTGGCGCCGGACATGAGCTCCTTCTCGCGGAGCTCGGCGTTCTGCTTGAAGCCGTGGGTTATGAAGAAGGCGGTGGAGCCGACCACGGCGCCGAAGGCCATTATCGGGTTTATCTGGATTGCGAACCACACGATGATGGAAAGGAGGACGGAAACGACGGCGAAGAACCAGATGCCCTGGGAGGAGATGAATTTCTCGCCCCACATCCCGTAGTTCTTGGGCTCAAGGAAGAGCCAGTGGAAGAAGAGGAAGACGAGGAACACGCCGCCGCCTATGAGGAGGACTGGCGCGGACTGCTCCATCGCCTCCACGACCATGGGGTCCTCGCTGAAGGTCGCGGTGAATGCGCCGTACAGCCCGATTTGCGGGTTCGCCACCCAGATTATAAGGAGCGGAAGCAGGCCTCTCACTATGAAGACGGCGAAGAGTATGCCCCAGAAAAGGAACCATTTCCTCGCGCGCTGGGACATCTTCGTGAGTATGTCCGCGTTTATTATGGCGTTGTCAACGCTGCTGACGGTCTCAAAGAGGCATAGCCCGAGTATCGTCAGGATTGCGCCGAGGATTTCCATGCTATCTCCAAACCCGTCTGCTTCATTCTATTAAAATGATGTGGCTCGTTAGCTACTCTGGTCATCATCCATCAGTCTGGAGCGGTACGGTCATCGCCACATTGATATTACCCGAAGGATGTTTTTAAGCATATGTGGAGGAACCCATATCATGCAAATAATGGTACTGCGGCTGGGGCACCGGCTCCCGAGGGACGAAAGGATGACTACGCACGTGTGCCTCACCTCAAGGGCGTTCGGGGCCTCGGGCGCAATCTATTCGGGGCAGAAGGACGGCTCGCTTGAGCGGAGCGTAAAGAGGATTGCGGAGAACTGGGGCGGGGAATTTTCAATAGAGTATGAGCCCAAGCCCATCGCGCGGATTGAAAGGATGAAGAAGGATGGCTGGAGCGTGGTGCACCTCACGATGTACGGGATGCCGTTGCCTGAGAAGGAGGCGGGGATAAGGGGGCGCGGGAAGGTGCTGGTCGTGGTTGGGGCGGAGAAGGTGCCCGCAGAGGTTTACCAGCTGGCTGATTTCAACGTCGCGGTGGGGGGCCAGCCCCACTCCGAAATAGCGGCGCTGGCGGTGGCGCTGGACAGGATGCAGGGCGGGAAGGAGCTGGAGAGGGGCTTCAATTCTAATTTTGGGGGCGCGGCGATATCGCTGGAGCCCGCGGAAAAAGGGAAAAAGATAAGGAAGGGCTAGCCTGGCGGGGTCGGCTGGTAGTATTGGATGCATCCGCCGTCCGCGCATCCGTACGCGCATGTGTACGGGGTGCTGACCACGTTGCCTGAGGCAGCGGAGCACGTGTATTCAACCATGTGGTAGTAATCCGTGCAGTAGTCGTAATACGTGCCCAGTATGCCGTCAAAGTAGCCGTACGTGTAGCCGTTCGGGGTGTAATAGCTGCTCCCGTCGCTGTCGTAGCAGGACGCTTCCACGGTGCAGTATCCGGTCTCCCCGCATACATATCCGCTGCAGCAGTCAGAGTCGGAGGAGCACCTGCCCGCGGTTTCGCACGTGGGGTTGGGCGTGCACTGCATGTTGTCGCTGCAATAGTATCCGTCACAGCAGTCAGAGGCGCTGGAGCAGGAGCCGCTGGTGCTGCATTCACGGTTGCACAGCCCGTCCTGGCACTGCATCCCTCCGCAGCAGTCCCTCCTGCCCGGGGTGCACGAGGCGCCCACCGCGCTTATGCAGGCGTTGCTGCACGTGCCGTCGCTGCACCATGTGCCTGCGCAGCATTCGGAATCATAGGTGCAGCTGGAGCCCAGGGTTGTGCAGGGGGTTGCGCACATGCCGTTGGTGCAGGTGTAGCCCTCGCAGCATTCCACCTGGCCAGCGGCGCAGGTCTCGCCCTGGGCGCTGCATCCGCCCTCCGGGGTGCACATGCCGTTGTAGCAGTAGTCGCCCTGGCAGCAGGTCCCGTAGTAGGTTGCACCCGGTGGCGGGGCAACGGTTGTGTAGGCTGTCCCGTAGCCGCACGTGGCGCCGGTCTGTATGCACGTCTGGCCGGGCGGAGTGCAGTAGCCGTTCACGCACTGGTTGTCGCCGCAGCACGTGCCGTAATAGGCCGGGGCCTGGTAATCATTTGTGTAGGTGGTCGGGCCGTAGCCGCAGAAAGAGCCGAGGTCCGTGCATTCGGCCGGCGGCTCGCATATGCCGCGTATGCACGCCATGTCGCTGCAGCACCTCCCGTAATATGGGGAAACGTCCGGGACAACCGCGATGATGTCCGTTGCGCCGTAGGCGCAGGAGGCACCCTGCCCGGAGCATTCATCCTGCGTCGGCGGAGTGCAGAAGCCGTCTATGCAGTCGTAGCCCGCGCAGCATTCCCCGTAATATGTGGGGTTGTTCACAACAGCCGTGTTGCTCGTTGGGCCGTAGCCGCAGAGGCCGTCGTTGTTAACGCATGTGCCGCGCTGGCAGTAGCCATTCACGCACGCTGAGCCGTCGCAGCAGCCCCCGTAAAAGGTGCTGGAGTCGGTCAGGCGGGTGACAGATGTGCGGGAGACAGTGCCGTAGCCGCAGTACGAGCCATCTTGGACGCATTCGCCGCTATCGCACGTCTCGTTTGAGCAGCCGGGGCATTGCTCCACACAGTATAGGGATTCATAGCAGAGGAGTTCCCTCTCCCTTCCGGAGGGGTCGGTGTATGTGGTGCTTGTCCCCTGGTCGCCCGCGTTGTAGGTGATGACGTTTCCGCCGGAATCGCGGATTATCGTCGTGTCCCCCTGGGGGACGGACTGTTGCGCACCGCAGCACTGCTGCGGCCAGAAGAAATAGGCCAGCAGGAAGAGCGCGATTATTCCGAAGAGGATGCCGACCAGGAAAAAGATTACTTTCCCGCCCGCGCTGCCACTGTTCACTTCAACAATTTGCCTTGCAGGTTGCACTGGTGAAGGTTCTGCCATAATCCCACTCGCATCCAGACTGCAATAAAGATTATAAAATGCTGGGGAAACACGGCATCCCCACACATGCACAAAATCCATTACTGGCATCAGTGGCGCGGAAAAACGCGGAGGGGGCATCATGCCTTTCTTTAATCCCCTCCCCATTTTTACCGGTCATTCTGACCCTCCCCCACATCAATACAAAAACCATTACTGGCATCAGTGGCGGGGAGGCCTCCCCCTCTTTATAAAGGAGGAAATTCCTTTCATCCATGCGACCAGGCGGCCTTGTGGCAACGGGGCCGGAGGTAATGAAAATGCCGGTAGAAGATGAGTTGATACACTGGTGGAAGGATGACAAGGGCGAGCAGCACCGGACCATCCTCCGCATAGAGAGCGAAGAACCCCAGAGCGCGAACGGATTCCCCAGGGACGGCGTGATTACTGTGCGCGTGGCGAACACTACTGGCACGGCGGCGATGAAGCTGAGCCCGGACGAGGGGCTGCGGCTCTCAAACCAGATCCTTACGATAGCGAAGGAGCTGCTGAACAAGAAAAGGAAAATGTGGCGGGAGCGGGACTAATCCTGCTAGTAGCCGCTTCCTTGCTCGCAGTGGTGGTTCCCCAGGTTGCAGTAGGTTCCGGAATCGCAGTCCGAGTTGGCGTTGCAATACCCCGCCTTCGCGGTGCACCGGTGCGTAGCGGTGTAGCAGACCTCCCATGAGTTGCAATTGGAGTTGGCGTCGCAGTAGCCCGGCTTGGCCGTGCACCTGTGGCTCTGTTCCGCCTCGCAGTACTGCCATGAGTTGCAGTCCGCGTCGTGGCCGCAGTAGCCTGGTGCGGTCATGCAGCGGTTCGTGTCAACGTTGCACGTCTGCCAGCCGGCGCAGTTGGCTGCATTTACGCAGAAGCCGGACCTGGGCCTGCAGAAGTGCGTGTCTTCGTCGCACGCCTGCCAGGAGACGCAGTCCACGTTGTCGTTGCACCTGCCCTCAAAGGGTATGCATACCTTATTGACGGTGTCGCACCCTTCCCAGGAATCGCAGTCATAGTCGTTCTCGCACCTGCCTGGCACAACTGAGCACCTGTGCGTGCTAGCGCCGCATGTCTCTATGTCCGCGCGGCAGTCCGCGTTGGAGCCGCAGAAGCCGGCGAGTGGCGCGCAAACGCCCTCGGAGCACGCCTGCCAGCGCACGTCGCAGTCAGAGTTCTGGGCGCAGGTGCCTGAGGCGAGGCCGCACATGTGCGTGGTGGAGTTGCAGGGCTGGCCCTCTGCGCAGTCGGATGCCTGGCCGCAATAGCCCGCCTTCGCCGTGCACACCGAGTTGGAGCACTGCTGCCAGGATTGGCAGTTGGAATCAGAGGAGCACGAGACCGGGCCTTCGCCGCCCGCGCACCCGAACAGAAGAAGCATCGTTACGAACAAACCTGCCAGCATTAAGTTGCGCATTGTTACACCTTTTGGGGTTAATAGGCGCAAAAACATTATAAAATCAGAGCTTGCGGACAACGGCAGGCAATTCGGAGAACTTCCTTATGCGGAAGTCCGCCTTCCCCTTCTCCCTTGAGTAGGGGCCCTGCATCACGCGCACGGTGCGGATGCCGAGCTTCTGGGCAGGGAGGATGTCGGAATCCATGCGGTCCCCGACCATTACGCACTCGGATGGGCGGGCCTTCACCTGCGCGAGCACCCTGCGGAAGAAGGACGGGCTTTTCTCCTCGCCCATCTCCCCGGAGACGAAGACGTCGTCAAAGAAGAGGTGGATGCCCATGCGGATGAGCTTGTCCCACTGCTTGACCGCGTCCCCGTTCGTAGCCACGTAGAGCCGGTAGCCGCGCTTCTTGAGCTCCATGAGCGTCTTGGGCACCTCGGGGTAGGGCTGGATGGATGACTTCGTGTTATGGTAGGCGGCGACCGCGGCCGCGACGTAGCGGGCGGGCCTCCTCACGCCCATCCTCTTCAAGAGGATGTCAAAATGGTTGGAATAGTTGGATCCCTTCTCCCTTATGAGCCTATGCAGCCCCTTGTACAGCTCCCCCTCGCTTGCGTCCAGCCCGGCCTCCACCATGGCGCGTATCGCGTTCCTCCTCGCAAGCTCCGCGAACTCGGCGGTGGGGAAGAGGGTGTTGTCCACATCAAAGAATATGCACTTCATCAATGTGGTTGGGCATAAATAGGTTTTAATACTGTTCTCTAGGAAATCCTTGTACTCTTTTGAATGGTGAGTGTTTGGGATCAAGACCTAGGAAATGGAAGAAGAAGGGCCGCATGCGCTGGAAATGGGTAAAGAAGAAAAGGCGCAGGCTCAAGAAGAAGATGAAGAGAAGGGTCGGCGAGCTTTAGGCTAGCCCATCGCTAGTTTTTCATATTCCTTCACTAGAGCCTCGGCTTTATCCGGCTCAAACGGGCTTCCCGCCCGTGAAAAGGAGCAGGAACTCATATGCGGGCATCCAGACCGCATTGGCGGGTTCGCCTCCGATTTTCCGGGCATCCTTAGTCACGACAATTGCTTCCTTGCAGTGGTATCTCTTGCAGAATTTCCCGAGCCCCCGGTTTTGGCGGGGCTTGTTCCTGTACTTTATCTCAACCGGGACAATTTCGCTGCCTTTTTGCAGCACCATATCAACCTCGTCCTTGTACTTGTCTCTCCAGAAGAACCTGGCCCCAGTGCAGACCACGCACATGGTTTCGGCGACCTTGCCCATCCAGTCCTCGCCCCCTTCCGAGAGGGCGGAGCTAAGGAATGCCGGATAGAATTTCTTCAGGCGCTTTTCGGAAGTGCCCCTGTTTCTTGAGAAATTGTACAGTTTTACCACAAGGTGCGCCATCTCCAGGTATTCGAAATACTTTGCCAGCGTATGGCGGTGTATCCCAAGTTCCTGGGAAAGCGATGCGATGTCGACTATCATGCCTGGATTGTCTATCAGAATGTCAAGTATGGAGATGAGCCGCGCGGGGTCGTCTATCGGGTAAATCTTTGCCATGTCCATGAACACGATTTTTTCCACGACCGCATTCCTTATGTACTGCCTCACGGTTGCGCGGTCTTCTTTTCCTATCATCTCAGGAAACCCCGCGGTGAGCGCATACTCCTCAAATGCCTTCTTCAGCGCGGTTGAGTGCAGCTGGGGCTTTTTTGCCATCTCCGCCTTCCCGGCGAAACCAAGGTACTCCGAAAAGCTGAGCCCCTTCACCTCGAACTCGTAGATGCGCCCGGCCAGGCTCTCGCGCGAGCCCTTGCGGAGGAAAGGGGATTCCGAGCCTGAGATGAATATTTTGTATTTGCCGGTGTCGTAGAGCAACTTCACCTTCTCTGCCCAGTTCGGCAATTTCTGTATTTCGTCAAAAAACAGGAATTTGGGCTCCTTCCCGTGGATTTCCCCGAATGCGTCGATAACATCCAGCAGTTCCAGTGCCTGGAAATCATCAAACGAAAAGTATAGGATTGAGTCCGGCGGGTTGTCTGTCAGCAGATCCTGCATTATTTTTTTCAGTATCGTCGTTTTGCCCACGCGCCTTAGCCCGCAAAGGGATATTATCTGCGGCTCCTTAACCAGTTTCATTATGCGGGCATAGGTTTCCCTTTCCTTGTATTCTAATTTGAACGGCCCGGTCCAGAACGGATTTAGTTCTTTAAGCACCCTTTTTACTTTTTCGTCCATCATAATCACCATGTAGTAGATTTTGTGTATATTATGATATACATAAAGTATAAGAATTTATAATGGTTTGCCTCGCACACAAATCCATAGGCCGAAGAGAATTTAGCAGGAGTTCGCCTAAAGGAAGCCCTTCGCTAGTTTTTCATATTCCTTCACCAGAGCCTCGGCCTTGCCTTTGGATTTCGCCTCCCCGAAGATGCGGACGTAGGGCTCTGTGCCGGATGCACGGACTATAACCCAGGAATCGTCAAATGTGAGGCGGATGCCGTCTATGTCCATTATCTTGTAGCCTTTCTGCTTCGCGTGCCTGTTTATGCCGTCCAGGATGGATTTCTTCCCCTTCTCGCCGCACTCCACCCTCGCCTTGACGTTGTAATAGGCGGGGATTTCCTCCATCCATTTTGAGAGGGGCTTCCCGCATATCGCCTCAACTATTTTCGCCGCGGTGAAAATTCCATCTTTCGCAAGGGAGAGCTCGGGGTAGATGACGCCGCCCACTTCCTCCCCGGCGATTGCCGCCTTCCCCTTCGCCATCTCCTCGCTCATGTAGGGGGCGCCCACCTTCGTGTAGATGGTTTTGCATCCGAACTTGGAGGCGACGTCTTCCACGGCCTTGCTCGTGGCGACCGTTGTGAGGACGTCCCCTTTCCCCTCTTTCAATTTTAGGAGCACGGACAATGCGTACACCTTGTCGCCCACTACGAAATTCCCTTTCTCATCAACGAAGACGACGCGGTCTCCGTCGCCGTCCCAGGCGATCCCGGCGTCCGCCTTTGTTTCCTTCACCATCCGGATGAGGTCCTGGATGTTCTCCTCCCGCGGCTCGGAGGGGCGGCCCGGGAAATGGCCGTCCATGTGCGAATTTATGGAGAGGATTTTGCATCCCAGCTCCTTGAACAGCTGGGGGGCGATTGTTGCGGCTGTGCCGTTCCCTATATCCAATATTATGAAGGGCTTCCTTTTTGCGAATTTTTCAGGGTGGAGGAGGGCCATCATCGCATCCATGTGCTCGCGTGCGGAACCGCGGTACTCCTTGGCCGGCTTGATTGCGCCATGGGCGGCGGGCTTCGCCTTCCCGAACAGCTTCTCTATTTCCCCGCCCCTTTCTTTTGAGATGGAGACGCCTTTGCCGTCTATTACCTTGAGCCCGTTGTATTCGGGCGGGTTGTGGGAGGCGGTTATTATGATGAGTCCGTCCCCTCCCAGTTTTTTGAGCATGAATTCCGCGGTGGGGCTGGTGGCTATGCCGATGTCTATTACGTCGCAGCCCACGCTCTGCAAACCCGCAACCACTGCATTCCTCAGGGCCTCGCCGGTGAGGCGGTGGTCCCGCGCGACGAGGATTTTCCCGCATTTGAAATAGGAGCCGATTGCCTGGGCTGCCTGCAATGCGAGTTCGGTGCCCACTGTTTCCATGGTGCCCCTGATTCCGTTGGTCCCGAAATATTTTGCCATCATATTCCCGGTAGGGATTGTGGCACGCACGGTTATTAAATTTAGCATGCAGATAGAAATCCACGGGAAGCGATTCCGCCATATGGATGGGACAGGCAGAAAAAGACCTGGAGGTCGCAGGGAAGAACTTTGAACTTGGGGAGTGGTACGTGGTGGCGTTCTTCTGCCAGCAGGCGGCGGAGAAGGCGCTTAAGGCGGTCTACATAAAAAAGTTCAACGAGTTGGCACGGGTGCACGACCTTGTCTTCCTCGGGCGCAAGGTTGGGCTGCCGAAAGGGCTTCTTGACGGATGTGGCTACCTGAACCGCGCCTATACAGAATCACGCTATCCCGGGGAGCAGGGCATGCCCGCAGATAAGTTTTCAAGAGAAGACGCCGACAGGTGCATCATAATCTCAGGAGAGGTTCTGGAATGGACGAAAAAAACGCTTTGATTAAGGGGCTGAGGGCTTTCAAGAAGGCGATATCAGCCGTCCTGCCGGTGGAAAAGATGATATTTTTCGGGAGCAGGGCGGAAGGCCGCGCGAGGAAATGGAGCGACATAGACCTGATTGTTGTGTCAAAGGATTTCAGGGGGAAGAGGCCGCTTGAGCGGGGTTTGGAGTTGTATGAGAAGTGGAATCTGGACTACCCCGTGGATTTTCTATGCTATACGCCCGAAGAATTCGAGAAGGCCAGGAAGATGGCGGGGCTTGTGTCGCACGCATTGAAGCACGGGTTGCCTGTCTAGGCGCTCCCCCTTATCCATTCCATCGTATCCTTTAGCCCTTCTTCTAAAGAACATTGCGGCTTGAAGCCCAGCAGCTTCTCGGCCTTCACCGTGCTTGCGAACGAGCGGCGGATGTCGCCCTGCCTGGGCGGCTCGTGCAGCGGGACCGACTTGGATTTCGCAATCTTCGCAATCTGCTTCCAGAGCTGGTTTATGCTCACCTCGGTGCCGCTGCCGACGTTGAATATCTCGCCGGCCGCCTGCTTCCCTTCCATCGCGAGCATGTTTGCATTCACGACGTCCTTCACATAGACGAAATCCCGGGTCTGCTCGCCGTCCCCGTAAATGAGCGGGGGCGCCCTTTTCAGCGCGGCGGCGAGGAATTTGGAAATCACTCCGGAATAATGGGAGGAGGGCGGCTGGCGCGGGCCATAGACGTTGAAATAGCGGAGGCACACCGTCTGCAGCTTGTAGTCCTTGTGGTATTTCTCGGCATTCATCTCGTTTATGTGCTTGCTCTCGCCGTAAGGGGACTTGGGGGCGATGGCGCCGTCCTCCCTCTTCGGGAGCGCGAGCGTGTCTCCGTACACGGCCGCGGAGGAGGCGAGGATTACCCGCTTAACTCCGGACCTGTAGGCAGCTCCCAGGACCAGCAACGTACCGCGGATGTTTATGTCCCAGGTGCGCACCGGGTTCTTGATGGATTCCTCCACGGAAACCATCGCCGCCTCATGGAACACGCAGTCGCAGCCCCTCACCGCGCCATCAACCGTGGGCTTGTCCGTGATGGTGCCCTCAAGGAACTCAATCTTCTTCGCGATGCCCTTCAGGTTCTCCATCTTCCCGGTGGAGAGGTTGTCAAGGACGCGGACCTCGTGGTTCCTTTTCACGAGCTCCTCCGCGAGGTGGGAGCCGATGAAGCCCGCTCCGCCTGTGACGAGGATTTTCATTTTTCTCAGCCGGAATATGGTGTTAAAGGATTTAAAGGGCTACGCCGCCACCCGGGACGGGCGCATTGCGCCGGCATTTTGCGCATGCTCATTCCACAAGCCCGGAAAGCGCGTGGAGGAGGAGGATGTGCATCTCCTGCACCCTGGCGGTGTTTTGCGACGGGACGATTATGTCAAGCGTGGCCATGCCCTTCGCCTTCCCCCCGCCCCTCCCCAATAGTGAGATGGATTTCATCCCCTTTTCATGCGCTTTGTTGAGGGCGAGGAGGATGTTCCCGGAATTGCCGCTGGTGGAGATGGCGATGAGGACATCGCCCTGCGAGCCGAGTGCCTCAACCTGCCTGGAGAATACCTGTTCAAATCCATAATCATTCCCTATGGAAGTGAGTATGGAAGTATCCGTGGTGAGGGCGATTGCGGGGAGCCCTTTCCTTTCCTTCACGAACCTCCCGACCAGCTCGGCGGCGAAATGCTGCGCGTCTGCGGCGCTGCCGCCGTTCCCGCAGATGAGGATTTTCTTCCCTGAGGAGAGGGCGCCGCGCACGAGCTGCGCCGCCTGCTCAACCTTCGGGTAGAGCTTCCTCGTTTCGTTCGCGGCCTTTATGTGCTCGTCAAATATGTTTTCTGCCATGGTAATTACTCTTAGGCAAGGTAAAAAACGCTTTTGATTGGGGGGCGGCTAGCGGAGGAGCTTTCTTGCCGCCCTGAAAACCTCGTCCACTGTTATCTTTTTCATGCATTTTCCGCCGTGGCGGCAGTCCAGGAACTCCCCTTTGTGCACGTTTATGCAGGGGCTGCAGCCCTCCTTATGGTATAAGGAAGCATTCCTTCCGGGGGGGAAGGGGCCGAACCTCTCGGGAAGGTTGGGGCCGAACAATCCGATGGTGGGGACGCCCTGCGCCGCGGAAACATGCATGGGGCCGGTGTCGTTGGAGACCATCAGGCCGTAAGCAGAGATGAGGGCGAAGAGCTGGCCGGGCGGGATTCCGATTACGGATTTTGCTTTGGATTTGTTTTTCATCATGCGGATTATCCTGCCAACTTTTTCACCCTCGGATTTGGTGCCGGTGATGATTACGGTGCCGGCCATGCCGGAATCAAGCATCCCGTCCGCGAGCTTTGCGAACCTTTCCTCCGGCCATTCCCTCCAGGGCGCGGTGCCGCCGCATCCGGGGTGCATGCCCACGACGGGGCGCCCCAGCCCTTCAAGCAGGGATTCTGCCTTCTCCCCGTCCTCCTTTTTCCATTTGAGTGGGACGAGCTCCTTTGGGCGGAACCTTATGCCCAACGGGGAAAGGAGGTCGCAGATTGCGAAAACCGCGTGCTGCCGGTCGTTGTAATGCACACCTGCATCATAGAGCTTGCCCCTCCTGCCGTATGAGTATCCGATTGCGAATTTGGAAAGAAGGCGCGCGAGGATTGCGGAGATGTTGAAGTGCGGCTCGGTGTCTATGCACAAATCGTATTTTCCCATTTCGCGGGGGATGAGGAGGGGGATTTCCTTTGTCCAGACCGTCTTTATCGCATCAACATAATCCTGGCCGTGGAAAACGTATGAATTCTTTTTCGTGCAGAGGACGGTTATCTCAGCATCCGGATATTTCCTCCTCAGCTCCCTGAGCATGGGGAGCACGAGGATGGTTTCCCCCATCGCCCAGAGCCGGATCACGAGTATCCTCTTCGGGTTTTTGGGCAGCCTGGGTTTCCTCTTGGGGAGCGAGAGCATGAAGACCGCGGGCCAGAGGAGCTTTTTCTCTATCGTGCGCTCAATCATTGCAATCCCTCCGGGGCAAGGCCCACGAAATCCGTTATTGTGAGGA
>JAGVON010000013.1 GCA_020052735.1 archaeon
CCCATGTCCCGGTAATACTCTGCGAGGGTAATCCCGGTGTAAATGGACGCCTCCCTTGCCGCGACGGGCATGTTGGAGGTGTTCGCGATGAGCACGGTCCTTTCCATCAAGGGCTTGCCGGACTTGGGGTCAAGGAGCTTCGGGAATTCGTTCAGGACTTCAGTCATTTCGTTCCCGCGCTCGCCGCACCCGATGTATACCACTATTTCCGCGTCCGACCATTTTGCGAGCGACTGCTGAGTAACGGTTTTTCCGGAACCGAAAGGCCCGGGGATGCATGCGGTGCCTCCTTTCGCAATAGGCGCAAATGTGTCTATGATTCTCATGCCTGTAGAAAGCGGAACCACCGGCGGAAGCTTCTCCTTATACGGGCGGGGCTTCCTGACCGTCCATCTCTGGGAAAGCTTGAGCGGCATCTTCTTTCCGCCCACCTCCATTTCCCCAATCTCGTCAATTACCGTGTATTTGCCGGATGCGAGGTCGGTGAGCTTTCCCGCATACGGGGAAAGAACCCTGTGCATGATGACATCCGTCTCCTTTACCTCGCCGAGGATGTCGCCCACTTCTATTTTTTCTCCTTTCTTCCTCGTCGCCTTGAACTCCCATTTCGTTTTCCTCTCAAGGGCGGGGACCTCTATCCCTCTTGCGATGTATGTGCCGGATTTCTCCCGGATTTTGTCCAGGGGGCGCTGGATTCCGTCGTAAATGCTCCTCAGGATTCCGGGGCCCAATTCAACGGAGAGGGGTTCGCCGGTCCCGACCACGGGCTCTCCGGGGCGGAGGCCGCTCGTGTCCTCATACACCTGCACTATGCAGGAGTCCCCGACTATCTTGATGATTTCGCCGGAGAGGCCGAGCTCCCCGACCTTCACCACGTCGTATAACTTTGCGCCTTCCAGGCCCTTCGCGACCACGACCGGGCCGGAAATCCTTGCGAGTCTCCCTTTTGAAGCCATGTTTTCACCGTTATTTCTTTGAAACGTCAAAACCGAGCGCCCTCTTTATGAGCGCGTTTATGCTTTCCCCTTCCTCCACTTCGCCGCTGAACGCGGGCACTGCAATCACTACGGGGCGGGCGATGTTGGACAGCTTCTTCTTGAGCCTCCAGTCTATGCCCTTCATGTACGCCTCGTTCACTATGATTATGCCGTATTCCATGTTGTCCATCGTCTTCTTGAGCAGGG
This sequence comes from archaeon, assembly GCA_020052735.1. Classification (GTDB taxonomy): domain Archaea; phylum Micrarchaeota; class Micrarchaeia; order Anstonellales; family Bilamarchaeaceae; genus CAIXOA01. Next base: position 1,185 of record JAGVON010000013.1, read on the forward strand.
CCTCAAACGCCTCCCCTCGGTCAACCACGAAAATGTCCGGGACGCCTGCCATCCTGAAGCCGGTCGCAAGGGGGGAATCCCCGATTACCGCAATCTTTTCAGCCATTTCCTAACCTCAGTAAGCCACGAGCGTCGCGCGTATCTCCTCCGGGGAGAGCCTGTAATCTATTCCGCGCACGACGCGCCTCAGGTTGTTCATCTCCTCTTCTTTTATGAAGAGGAAACTCAGTATTGTGCCCAGCGAGACCGTGGAGGTGTAGAACCTCTTTATCTTTTCCCTCGCTATCTCCTGCTTGAACGCCATCTCCAAATCCACGAGCGTCTTCACGTCCCCCTTCACCGGGAGGGTGTGGGCAATCAGCGGGAGCACGGACTGCATGTCCTCCATCCCGAGGAGGGACTTGAGCACCGAGTGGCGCATCGTTCCGCCCTGTATCATGTATTTCCGGATGGTTTCCTCGCCCTTCACGCCCGCCTTCGCAAGGCGAAGCACGTTGATTATGTTGCGCGCGTCTATCTCCTTCCTCACGATGTTCTGGAGCGCCTGCGCGTCCTTGTCCGGTATGTCTATGCCCGTGGAAAGGTAATTGTAGTATGCTGTGTCAAGGAGGACCTGCAGCTGGTTGAGCACCTGCGAGCTGCGGACGGACTGTATGAACATCTGCTCAAGCTCCGTGCCCTTTATGGAGGAGCTTGCCTGCCCGAATATCTCCCGCCCCAGGTCCGTGCGCCTGACCTCCATGAATATCTTCTCCCCCTCCGCGCGCGCGATGGCCTCAAGCTGGCGCGGGCCGATTGTCCCCGCCGGGATTATGTAGGGCCTCATCTCCTCCCAGGACTTGCCTGTGCGGCGGGATGCGAGTATCATCTTCAGGTTTATGAAGTCCCACTTGCGCATCAGGCCGGCGATTGCGGGCCTCGCCTTCTGGGGCGCGAACTCCCAGACCTTGCCCACCACTTCCGCATAATGTATGCCCGCGGCGAGCTCCACCATCTCCGCCTTTGAGACGCTGGAAAGCGTGGTCTGGCCCAGGACGTCCTTGTAGTAGGTCCTCTCCAGCATGGCGATTACGCCGTCCACCGTGCCCTGGTTGGAGAAGTCCTCAAAGTTTTCCCACTGGAGGATTTTCGCCTTCCTGGATTTCACGCGTGCGTTGGCGTAGCCGTAAATGAGGTGCTTGCTCTCAAAAAGCCCCAACACCCTGCCGAAGATTCCCATCAGTGATTACCTCAGTCCTTCCCTTCCGCCCCTTTGCTGCGCTTCTTCACTTTCCCTTTCTCATTCGCACCCTCGTCCTGCCTGAAAAGGGCCTCGTAGAGCATCTTCCTCAGGAGCTCCCTCTTCTGGTCAAGGAGTGCGGAGAATGTGAGGTCAACCCTCACGCTGCCGTCGGCGGATTCCACTATGCACCCGCCCCATTCATCAAGGTCGTCCTTCACGGAATTCTTCCCGTTAAGGTGCTTCCTGTCCTCCTTGCGGACGTGCACCACGGCCTTGGGGCTGCCCAATTCCTCCATCCCGTGCGCCACGAGCGCATTGAGGAACTTCGGGTATTCCCTGCTTTTGGGGAACGCGCGCATCTCGGCGAACACATCCTCTATCGCGCCGTCCACCACGGATTCCCGCGCCTCGTTTATGGCCCTCTTCGCCTCAATCCTGGCCCAGGCTATCCTCTCCCTGCGCTGCGATTCCACGAACTCCGCGGTCTTCGCCTCCGCCTCCATCCTCGCCTTTTCCGCTGCGGCCTTCGCCTCGCCGAGCATCTTCCTGCGCTCGGCATCCGCCGCGGAAACGGCCGAAGCCGATTCCTTCTTTGCCTCGTCAAGGATGGTAGCAGTCAGCTGCTCCAATCCCATTTTGATGCCCCTGGAGCCCTAAGCCACCGGGGCCGGGATTTTTCCGACGAGGAAGAACGCCACCACAAAACCGAGGATGACCAGGGTCTCGGGCAATGCAAGGCAAATGAGCACCTTCGTGAACTCCTCCGGCTTTTCCGCGAGTACGCCCATTCCGCTTGAACCTATGGCGGACTGCGCCCACGCGGTGCCGAGGGCTCCTGCGCCCATCGCCAATCCCGCACCCAGGGCGATCATTCCGAAGTCGCCCAACGCCCCTGCAATTGCTTCAGCTGCCATTTCATTTCACCTCATTGTTTAAACTTCTCAACTGAGAAGGGCGCGAACGCCTTGCCCCCTCCGTGGAAGAATTTCCCATAGAATTCCACGAGGTTCAGCCTTCCGCCCTGGACGATGGACTCAACCATTGCGAGCCCAGCGTTGAGAACATGCAACACCAGGAATACCGGGAGCACTATGAGGAGCATGAGCCCCTGTTCCGGCCCTGGCAGGAACGATTCGTTTATCACTTCCGCGAGCGCCACTCCGGCGATTCCCACGGCGGCAATCCTCGCATAAGATAGTGAGTTTCCGAGTATGGCGGGCAGTTCCACCGCGCCCATCATGCCTTCTGCCCACAATATGATGACCAATGAAACGAAGAATATCGCGGCGGCGGGGGCTGCCCACGCCGCCGGGAATATCGCCAATATATAGATGGTGACTAGGAAGAAGCCGCCTATCTCCAGCCCTATCCATGCGAGCTTCCCGTACGCGTGCTTCCGGCTGTGGTGCCACTCGTTCATCGCGCCGAGCAGGAAGCCGAGCGCGAGGTGCAGCATCCCGACGATTATTGAGAAGCCGAGCAGCAGGCCCATGTTGTGTATCCTGCTGAAGCCGTGGTACAAGGGGGCGGTTATGCCTGTAAGCAGGCCCCAACCCTGCAGGAACTGTATCCACTGGAAGCTGGAGAGCCCCATCCACTCGTCAAATATCAACCCGAAAATGATGCCCGCTATCGCGCTGAACTTCCATATGCGCGCGACCTCGTAGCCCAGGCCGCCTTTTTTCACCTTGCCCATCATCCAGCCGGCGAGCAGGAACGAGATGAGCCCGTATATGACGTCCCCGAGCATCAGCCCGTACATTATCGGGACGGTTATGAGCAATATGAGCGAAGGGTCTATTTCGTCCGGCCTTGGCAGGGAGAACAACTCCACGAGAAATTGGAACTGCTTGGTGGAGCCGGGGTTGTCAAGAACCGTGGGCGAGCCTTCGCCTTCTATCCTTTCCATGTGCAGCTTGCTGCCGAACCTGGATTTGAGGTGGGACTCCAGCCCGCTGTAATCCTTGTCCTTGACCCAGCCCTCAAGTATGAACGCCTCATCCCCAAAGCCGAAATCCTTTGTGGCGAGCCCGCGCTCTGCCCAGACCGCGAGGGTGCGCTCAAGGGTGGAGACCTGCTCCCCGTATTTGGATGCGTAGGCGGAGATGCCCCTCTCCACAGCGGAAAGTTCAGTTTTCTTGGCCGCAATCTCCCCTTCAATTTTTTTCACCGTTGCGGCCGGGGTTGTGAAATCCGAAACATTTATGGGCTGGAAGCCGTGCCTGGAGAGGACGAGGTCCACCGCGGAGGTGACGCCTTCCTCGCTCCCGCATAGGACGAGCACCACCGCTTCCGTCTTGCCCACTTGGGTGCTTACCTCGCAGGATGCGGGGATGGATTTGCGCAAAGAAGATATTTTTGCGGACGGGACCGTGCCCGCATATAAGCATATATACTTGGAGCTCGCCGCAGAGAAATCAACGTTTCCGAAACGGAGGAGCTTCTTCGCCCCTTTAAGCTTCTGCTCCAGCGCCGAGAGCTCGGAGTTCAGCGCGGAGAGCTGGTCGTGGCCTTTCTTGAGCGGCTCCGCGATTTGTATTTTCTCCGCCTCGGAGAGCGCCTGCTCCACGCCCATCTCCTTGTAAATCCCGCCGCGCAGCCCGAGCATGGACTTTATCGTGCGCATCCTCACCCACTGCGAGGAGATGCGGTCATAGATGGGGACGGTCTTCCCCTGCGCGAACGGCCCCGCCGGGACCTTGCGCACCTCCACTAATCCGATATTATGCAAGTCGCTGAGCAGTTCGTTGGTTATGGATTTGACGGCGGCCACCCGAACCTTCTGCATTTTCAACGGCCGGAGCATCAATATCACTCAATCTTCAAAACTTCTTCGCAAAGGTTTTCCAGCAGCTTTGCGTCCGCCTTTTTGGATTTTATCTTTTCGGAGGTTTTTTTCGCTTCCGCGAGAATCTTTTCCACTTCCTTTTCCGTTTCTTCCTTCCCTTCCGCAATCAGCCTGTTCTCCATTTCCACGGTCTCTTCCTCGCCCTTCAGTTTCAGGTCTTC
>JAGVON010000112.1 GCA_020052735.1 archaeon
GAAGTTGGGGGGAGGTATGATTACCCTAAAGAGATTCGGTCGACGCCCCGTTGCAAGGAATTGCAGCGTAAGAGGGGCGGAGAGCGAAGGGGAGGGGGTGCTCCCCCTCTTCCTCTTGGAAGCGGGCCCGGTGGGCAGGGAAGAATTGGTTTCCAGTTCCCAGCTTCCGGTTCCCCGTATTGAAACGGACTGGTTTCCCGTTTCGGGTTCCATGTCTCCAGTTTGTGGCGAAGAGAATTTAACTCTGACAGCCAGGGAAATGGGCAGGGAGTTGAACAAAAAGTGGCTCGAAATAAAAGATGAGTTGGAGCATTTGGGGCACTACCTGAGCAAAGGAAGCCTCGTAAAAGCCATTACAATACTCTCCGAGGCAAGGAAAAGGCGCTTCCTCCGCTCCAAGCGCCCAAAATACGGCTCAATGAACAAGGGCTTCACGGAAGAGGAATTGGAGCGCTTTTTCAGCGTCATAGACGACCCCAAGGCGCACCTCCTTTTTTCCTTCCAGGCATTTCTCGGGCTACGGATAGGGGAAGCCGTCCGCATCAGCATACAGGACATGAACCTGAAGACGCGCGAACTGCGCATCTTTACGGAAAAGAGCGGCAAGACAGATTACCTTCTCATGCCAGAGAAGCTCTTTGAGGTGGCTTTGCGCTACATCGCCGCCTATGAGAAGGAGATTGCCGCAGCCAAGGGCCATCTCTTCTTTTCCGTTGGGAAGGGAAGACGAACCTCCGAATCCAAGCCGCACATAACAACTCAGACCGCAAGGTTTGTGTTCAGGGATTACATGAGGAAGGCGAAGCTGGCCGAAGTGTATGGGTATACTATTGGCGCAGGCCCAAGGTCTTTGTACAGATTAACTCCACACAGCCTCCGGCACTATGCCATCACGAACTTCTGCAGGAAGAACGGCGGCAATGCGGTGCTTGCTTCCAAGTTTGCGAGGCATACCAACCTGCAGACTACAATGGTCTACATCCACACAGAGAAGGAGGAACTTTATGCGAGCATAGAGAGGGCGCATGACACGAAAATATTGGAGAAGGTGAGGAGGATGCAAGAGAAAGCCAACGACTAGATATAGCTGCCAAAAAGCCGGTTGAACTTCGCAACAACCTTCTTCCTCAGCTTATACGAATTCGCAAACTTCGCATACGCGAGCCATCCATCCAAGCTCCGCACAACATCCTCCCTCCTTATCTCCCCGGCATCGCATTTCTCCTTAAACCTGTCCAGCCGCCCCCAAATCCTGCGGGCATTGCTCTTCTTCAGCAATCTGTAATGCCGAAAAACCCTGAAGCCCAGCAAAGTTATTCCCTTTTCCAGCGGAACAACCGCCGTCTTCTCCGGGTGCAATTCAATCTTCAGCTTTTCATTCAAGAAGGCATCTATTTCCTGCCTCCACCCTTCAAGCACTTTCCTGTCCCTATGCAGGATAACGAAATCATCCACGTAACGGATGTAATGCTTCGCCTTCAGTTTGTGCTTCACGAAATAATCCAATTCATTCAGATAAACATTCGCAAAGAATTGCGAGGTCAGGTTTCCCAAAGCCATGCCAAGCCCGTTTCCGGTTCCCTGTTTTCCGTTCCCGTTCTTGTGGTTATTCAATATCTTCTTTATCAGCCAAAGCACGTGCCGGTCTTTTATCCTGCACCTGACTATTCGCAGAAGAATTCCCTGGTCAACCGTGTCAAAATAATGCGTTATGTCCGCCTTTAGGGCATAACCAGCAATCGCGTTGCGGTTGCCATGCTGGGGGGGGGGGGCGGAGGTTTCTGGGTTTACAGTTTCCTGTTCCCCGTTTATAGCAACCGGCACCCTGTTTTCCCTTCCCACTAACTTTTCCCATGAATTTCTCAAATCTCATTATCGCAGAATGAGTTCCCTTTCCCTTCTGGTTTGCGAAGGAATCATGAATGAAGCTTTTTTCAAAAATCGGTCCAATCACATTAATCAGCGCGTGGTGCACAACCCTGTCACGGAAGTGGGAGGCGCTTATCACCCTTGTTTTTGGGTCGCACACAACAAACGTTTCCATAGGCGCAGGCGAGTAAGTGAAATTCTCAAGCTCTTCCTTCAATCTCATCAGATTTTCCGCCAAATCCATCTCAAACTCAATTACGTAATCCTTCTTTGTTTTTCCCTTCCTCGCCCTCCTGAGGGCAAGCTCAAGGTTTTCACAGGAGCAGATGCGCGGATAAAGATTTCCGTATCGTTTCATGCATTCCACGAACAAAATCCCCAAGATGCAAGCCCGGAAGGTCATTCCGAACCCATTGGACGGCCTATCGTCCAGGTTGACGTTCCGCCTGTTGTTGTAGTCGTCCAACCTGTCGTAGTTGTTGCCGCGCCTCGCAGGGCCCCAATGGTAACCCATTTGCTCAAACGGCACTTGCGTGCCAACACCGCGGCTTCACTTTTTCAGTTGGTATAACCTACTAGATGTCGCCGCTGAATTTTATGTCCTGCCGAAGCAGGCGCTGCAAACGGGTGTGTGGCCCCGGGCTTGCAGCCCAGGGAAATAGAAAAAAGAAGGTTATTCTTTTAAGGATGCCGCACCGAGCACTTCAGCCAGCTTCCTTCCGGCTTCGAGGAGTTCGTCCTTCGCCACATCGC
>JAGVON010000089.1 GCA_020052735.1 archaeon
CGATTTCCTTCTTCCGCTCGAAAATTTTCCTGTGCTTTGCGCAGCTTATGCAGTAGTAGACAGTACGGTCCGCAAAAGCAGTAACGTTGTCCTCCCCTCGCAGGTCGGTGCTGTAGGCGGTCCTCTTGTTGAAATCAACCGCCTTGGTCCGCGGGACCGCCCTTCCACACGATTCGCAATAAAGAAGCTTGTCTTTTCCCCTTCGGCTTCCCATACAATTACCTCTTGGTTGTCTCTTCCACCGTTCTAGACCTTGTCCCGTGGAACGTATGACTATTACTCATAACTCTTTAAATTCGTTCCGTATGGAAGAGCGCCCGCCGTCGATGAAAAATGGCGCGTCATGTGCGCGCTATTTCGCGCACTGTTCCCAGCCTGATGCCGCCAAGCGTATAAACAATTGACTTGTCCCACCGGAATAACTTGTTGCGAAAAACCGGCCCGAGCCCCCCAAATCTCTCGATATCGTTCCCCAAAAGCGGGTTGAAGGAAGGCATGAGCACCAGCTGGGGATGCTTGCGCAACTGCGGATATTTTTTCCTTATTGCGGCTTTTTCAGGGGGGCAGAAAACCCAGACCGGGTGCGGCTCCTTTTTCCCGCCATCAAAAAAAGTGAGCTGCGGGTGGTTGTGCCCCATGAGGATTGTTTTGCATTCCATGAGCTCCGGGGCGGGCCACGCGTGGCCGTGCAGCATCCCGATTCCGTGCAGCACGATGCCTTCGGGCGGGGCGATTTTTATTTCGCTTATCCGTTCTATGTTGCCATCGTGGTTGCCCTTGCACACTGTCACGGATGCGTGCGGGAGCACGGAATCAAAATAGCGGCGCACCTCGCCCTCAAGCGAGACGACGTTCTCCTTTATGTCGCCGAGTATAATGAGGTTTTTGCATTTTGTTTCGCGGAGGAGAAGCAATGTCTTGTCAATCAGGTAATCCGTGAAATCGCCGATGCGGATTCCCCTGCGGAAAAGCTCCTGCTCCATCCCCAGGTGGAGGTCGGATATGATTAGCGAATCTTTTACGATGGCGGCTTCTGCGCCGGATACGAACTTCATCTCACTTTGAGCGCGTATCTTCCCACCGAATTTACCTGCGCAACTTTTGCAATCTCGGACTTCTCCGGGTCAAGCACGATGAGCATCCCTGAGAAGCGGTCTGTGAGCTCCTGGGAGCCGCATTTGGGGCACTTGTCCGAGCCCTCAACCACGAACCTGCATTCCCTGCAAACCTTCATTTGGCCTCACCCTTCTTCTCTTCCTTCTTCTCCTCTTTGCCTTCCTTCGCCTTGCCCTTTGCGGCCGGTTTTTTTGCGGCCTTCGCCGCCTTCTCGCCGCGCTTCTCTTTCTCCGGGCCGAGGCCGTCCGAGCGCATCGTGAGCCCGATTTTCGTGTCGGAGGTCGTCGCCCTCATGCTCACGGTGGAGACTTTTACGGTCACCCTGTCGCCCTTCTTCAGGGACGAGCCCCTCCTTGTGGTGAGGGACTTGTTCTTCTTGTCGTATGAGTACTTGTCGTTGCCTATCTGCGAGATGTGTATGAGCGCATCAAGCGGGCCTATGGAAGCGAAGGCGCCGAACTCAACCACTTCCTTCACCTCTCCGCTGAACACCTCGTTCACATAAGGCATGAATGTAATCGCCTCAAACTTCGCGTCGTAGTAGATGCCGCCGTCCCCGGGGATTACGGTTCCGTCCCCGCCCACATCAACATTTTCCACGGCGATGACGAGCCCCATGTCCCGGATAATCCTCCTCTCGTATTTCTCGCGGAGCATCTTGGTGACCGCATCTGTGAGCTTCATCACCAGGAATTTCGGGGGAAGCCTTACCTTCTCTTCTACGGACGTCCTGTAATACATGGCATAACCTCAGGGATTAGTGGATAGATTGTATGCTGAAAGGCTTAAAAACTACATGCCCAAAGGCAGCTTTCCGCCTTTCATCATCTTTTCCAGCTTTTTGCGCAGCCCGCGGTCCTTGCGGAAGCGGGTGAACATCTGCTCCATTTTTGAAAATTCGGAAAGGAAGCGGCGCACATCTTCTAATTCACAGCCCGAGCCCTTCGCGATGCGCTCCATCCTGGCGCGGCTCTTGCGCACGAGGGAGGCGTCTTTCCTTTCCGCCTTTGTCATGGAGGAGATTATGGATTCGTATTTCTTCAGCTTGTCCTGGCCCTGGTCCATCATCTCGCGCGGGACGTCGGACATTCCCATCATGGAGAAGACGGAGTCCAATGGGCCGAGCTTCTTCGCGGCCTTCAACTGCTGGTAGAAAACATCAACTGTGAGTTCGGTCACGTCCTCCGGGGCTTCCATCTCCCCGGACTCGGAAATCTCCTTTACCTTTTCCATAAGGCCCTGGATGTCCGGGATTCCAAGGAGGCGGCCCACGAACCTTTCGGAGTCGTAAACCTGGAGGTCCTCCATCTTTTCGCCCACCCCTATGAATGCGATTTTGGAGCCCGTGGCTGCTACGGCGGAGAGCGCGCCCCCCCCCTTTCCGCTGCCGTCCATCTTTGTTACGAGGACGCCGGTTATCGGGGTGAGCTTGTTGAATTCCTCTGCCTGCTTGCCCGCGATTTGGCCTATGTCCCCGCTTACCACCAAGTAAGATTCGTCCGGCTTGAGCACGCGGATTATGTTGCTCAATTCATCCGCGAGGCGCCCGTCAAATGCGCTCCTTCCCGCGGAATCAATTATGAGTATGTCGTCCTTGCTCTTGCGGAGGGCGTCCTCCACCACTCTGTACGCTTCCTTCTCGCCCTTTAGGGTATAGTAATTTACGCCGATTTGGGCTGCGAGCTGCTCCAGCTGCTCCTGGGCCGCGGGGCGCTCCACGTCCGCGCCGACCATGCCCACCTTCATGCCCTTCTTCTTGTAGAAATAAGCGACTTTTGCGCAACTGGTTGTTTTTCCGGAGCCGAACAAGCCGCAGAGAAGTACCTTGTGCCTGTCCAACCTTGGCTCGTAGGAGGTGCCCATGAATGAAACCAATTCGTCATAGACGACCTTGAGGAGGTGCTCGCGCATCGTGAGCCCCTTGGGGACTTCCCCGGCGGACGCGCGCTTCTCTATGCGCTTGGAGAGTTCAAAGACCAATTTTACATTCACATCAGATGCGATGAGGATGCGCTGCAGTTCCTTGATGAAGGACTTGAGCGTCGCCTCGTCTACGACTGGGGCGTTGGTAATCTTGTTGATTAGAGCGCGAAGGCTCTTGCCCAAATCCATTGGTTAAATTCCTCAGGGAGTAATTAAATGGTTGTGGTTTTGCTGCCTCTTCGGGCTGAGGAGGGTGCCTTCCCTCCCTTCAGGCCCGCGGCGGTGGATTATCCAAAAGGCCACCAAACCAAAAAAAGCGATTGCAGCCCCTATAACAAGCAGGTCCGCGAATAGCGGCTGCGCATTTCCGGCATTTTCGGCTGGCGCGGATTCTGAGATGGAAACATCGGCGGACTGGGGATTGGCGCTGCAAGAGATGCTTTCAACATAGATTTCGCATTTGCTGGATGCTGGAGGCTGGGTGCCGGAAACCGTAAAGGAGCCTGGAATGCTGAGGGTGACGAAATCCGGGAGTTCATTTCCGGGCCTGGAAACCCCAAATGTGGCGGTCTGCGCGGCTTTATCGCATTCCCTGAGGGAAACGGATGAGCTGCCCAGGGGGAAGGGCCTGTTCTGGAAAACCCTGGTAATGGTTGTGTTGGATTTTTCGGATTTGCAGCC